>JANOGJ010000740.1:0-2302 GCA_031405995.1 Acidobacteriota bacterium | reverse complement strand
GGAGATGACCACCGCCAGGCCTTGCTGCCGGGTGCGTCCGCCGAACAGCTTGAACGACTCGCGCAAGTCCGTCGGTCCGCTGGTTTCAAGCCGTTCGAGCAGTTCAAAGACGCGGAAGATCCGCCCCTTGCCGCGGCCCGGCTGGTTTTCGTCGCCGAGCTTGATGTCGAACGGCAGGATCGTCACGCGGTCGAGATGCGCAAGGCCGATGTAGCAGAGCGCCGCCGCGATGCGGCGCGCCTGATCGAACTTGGCGGGCTCGGCCATCGACCGGCTGGAATCGATGAAGAGGTAGATCGGCAGGTCCTGCTCTTCGTCGAACAGTCGGAGGAGCAGGCGGCCGAGCCTGCGGTACGCGTTCCAGTCGATGTGGCGGAAGTCGTCGCCCGACGAGTAGCCGCGATGGTCGGCGAACTCGAGGCCGCGGCCGCGCTTGGGCGCGAGCCGGTCGGCGCGGCTCTGCCCCACGAACGCGCGCTTGGAGACCACGTGCAGGTACTCCAGCTTTTTGAGGAAATCGTCTTCGAATCTCAGCGCCACTTGATTCTTGATGCCGGGTCTAAAGACCCGGCCTCCACACACCCTGGATTCCTAATGCCGGGTCTAAAGACCCGGCCTCCATTCCGTCTTTGGAGGCCGGGTCTTCAGACCCGGCGGACCTTAGCCCTCGGTGGCGATCGTGGCGAGCATCTCGTTCACGATCGTGTCGGGGTTGATCTGCTCGGCCTCGCCCTCGAAGTTGAGCAGAATCCGATGGCGGATCGCCGGCAAGGCGCACGCGCGGATGTCCTCGACCGAGACGAACGCGTGACCGTGGGTCAGCGCGTGGATCTTGCCCGCCAGGACCATCGCCTGGGCGGCGCGCGGGCTGGCGCCGTACCGGACGTAGCGCTTCACGAGCGGCGGCGCATAGGGCGACTCTGGATGCGAGCCGAGCGTGAGGCGGATCGCGTACGACTGCACGGGTTTGGCGATCGGCACGGCGCGCGCGATGTGCCGCATCTCGAGAATCTCGGGGCCGTCGACCACGCGCGTGACTTCGGTTTCGAAGTCCTGCGTGGTCCGGTCCAGAATCTGGTGCATCGCCGCTTCGTGCGGGTACTGGACCTTCAGCTTGAAGAAGAACCGGTCTAGTTGGGCCTCGGGCAGTGGATAGGTGCCCTCCATCTCGAGCGGGTTCTGCGTCGCGAGCACGATGAACGGTTGATCGAGTTTGTAGGTCGTCTTGCCGACCGTGACGCTCTGCTCCTGCATCGCCTCGAGCAGGGCCGACTGCGTCTTGGGCGTCGCGCGGTTGATCTCGTCGGCAAGCACGACGTTGGCGAAGATCGGGCCGGGCTGGAACTCGAAGAACATCCCGCCGTGCGCGTGCTCCTGCACGATGTTGGTGCCGACGATGTCGGCTGGCATCAAGTCCGGCGTGAACTGGATGCGGGAGAACTTAAGGTGCAGGACGTCAGCCATCGTGTGCACCAGGCTGGTCTTGCCGACGCCGGGGATGCCCTCGAGCAGGACGTGGCCACCCGCGAGCAGCGCCGTGACCGTATTCTGCACGATGTCCTCGTGCCCGACGATCCGGCGGCCGACCTCACGGGTAATCTTGACGAAGCGCTCGCGAAACAGATCGATATGCTCAACCACGGTCGGAGTCACAGGGCTCCTGAGGGCGTTCAACGCCGGATGAAGTACTTCAGTAATAAATCGCGCCGGGCTTCCGGGACCGGCGGCGGCGCATCGGCGCGCCCGCGCTCGAACGCGGCTGGCGCCTGCACGCGCGTGTATCCGAGCGCCGACGTGCTCTGCTCGGTCTTGCGTCGAATGTCTTCCTTATTCACGTTGGCGCCGAGCATGTCGGCGCTGGCCTCGACGGTCTCCTTGCGCAGCGCCTGGGCGATGAGCAGCGCGTCGGCGGCGCCGGTTTCCTTGCCCTCGTTGCCGCCGGCGCCCGATCGCGAGTCGCCGCCCATCATGCCGCCGCCGCCCATCATCATCTTCGCGGCCGCGGCGTCGCTCGCCGCCTCGCGGACCATCTGCATCGCGGCTTCCGCGGCGCTCGCCTGGCTCGTCTCGGCCTGCGCCGAGCCCTTGCCCTTCTCTCCGGTCTCGCTCGAGGCCGACGGATTGCCCTTGGCCGTCTGCCGCTCGGCCGACGCGTTGGCCAGCTTCGACGCGAGATCTTCGAGCGCCCAGCGGATGTCCTCGGGCAGCCCGCCGGAACTGGCCTTGTCCCGCTCGCCCCGCTCGGCGAGCGTTTCGGCGTCGAGGTCGGTGCGTTTGGTGGCGGCGTCCTTGCCGAGCTGAC
>JANOGJ010000739.1:0-6713 GCA_031405995.1 Acidobacteriota bacterium | reverse complement strand
GCACACCGTTCGGTTCACTGTTCAGGATAGCCCCTTCGAGACGTTGGAGAACTGGAGAACTGAAGGGGATCAGCTGCACAGCCGTTCTCCAGTTCCCCAGCTCTCCAGTTACTCAGATCTTTGGCAACGTCACTCCCTGTTGCTTCAGGTACTTCCCCTTCTTGTCCGCGTACGACTTCTCGCAGGGCTCGCTACTCTGGAAGAAGAGCACCTGCGCGATGCCCTCGTTGGCGTAGATGCGCGCCGGGAGCGGCGTCGTGTTGGAGATCTCGAGGGTGACCGTCCCCTCCCACTCCGGCTCGAAGGGGGTGACGTTCACGATGATGCCGCACCGCGCGTAGGTGGACTTGCCGAGACAGATCGTCAGCACGTCGCGGGGAATGCGGAAGTACTCGATGGTCCGCGCCAGCGCGAACGAGTTCGGCGGCACGATGCAGACGTCCGTCTGCACGTCGACGAACGAGCGCGGGTCGAAGTTCTTCGGGTCGATGACCGTGTTGTTGATGTTCGTGAAAATCTTGAACTCATCGGCCACGCGGATGTCGTAGCCGTACGACGACAGGCCGTAGGACACGACGCCCGCGCGCACCTGATCATCCACGAACGGCTCGATCATCCGGTGCTCGAGCGCCATGCGGCGAATCCAGGTGTCAGGTCTAATCGACACGTTACGCTTCCATGCCCCTGAAGAAATAGCCGAGCTCGAACGCCGCGGTGTCGGGCGCGTCCGAGCCGTGCGTGGCGTTGAACTCGATCGACGTCCCGAAATCCTTGCGGAGCGTGCCCGCCTCGGCCTTGGCCGGGTCGGTCGCACCCATCAGGGCCCGCCACTTGCGAATCGCGTCCGGCGCCTCGAGCGCCATGACGATGCAGGGGCCGGAGGACATGAAGTCGGTCAGGCTCGGGAAGAACGGCCGCTCGCGGTGCACGGCGTAGAAGCCCTCTGCCTCGGCCTTGGTGAGATGGACGAGCCGCAGGGCTCGAATGCGGAACCCGGCGTCTTCAATGCGCGCGAGGATCCGGCCCGCGCGGCCGGCGCGCACGGCGTCCGGCTTGATGATGGCGAATGTCCGCTCCGTCATAGACGAACGATCTTACAACGAGAGCGGCGGTTCAGGGTTCAGGGTTCATGGTTCAGGGTTCAGGGTTCTGCCGAACCCTGAACCGTGAACTGTGAACCTTGTCTTAATGCAGCCTGAACTCCAGCTTGATCGTCACCAGCACCGGGACGGGAAACCCGTTGAGCCGGCCCGGCTCGAACGTGGCGCGCTTGGCTGCCGCCACGGCCTCCTCGTCAAGACCCAGTTTGTCGTCGAGCGAGGTCTTCACACGAGCGCGGACGACCGTTCCGTCCGCGCCGACGATGACCTCGACCTCGACGATGCCCTGGATCTTCGCCCGCATCGCCTCGGCGGTGTACTTCGGCGTGGGAACCTGCTTCGTCTTCGGCATCACCAGGCCGGGAGTCCCCTCGCGCTCGGCGCCTTTGGTGAACTCATCGTCCTGCGAGCCCGGGGGTGCCCGGAACTCCAGTTGGATGATGACCTTGAACGGGATGGGCTTGCCGTCCTTCAGGGCCGGACGGAACAGAAAGAGTCTCGCGGCAGCGACCGCCTCCGCGTCGAGCCCCAAGGTCTTGTCGAGCGACTTCCACACGCGGACATCACCCACCGTGCCGTCAGGGAGGACAACCGCCTCGACCTCGACAATGCCCTGGATCCTGGCGCGCAGGGCGTCCGACGTGTACTTGGGCTTCTGTTCCCGGACGAGCGTGGGATTCGTGATGCCGGGCCCGGGCCCAACTGGGTCCTGGGTCTGGGCTTGTGCCGCGACGCCGAGAGACGCGATGAGTCCGAGCGAGAGCGCGAGTACCTTGCCTCTCATGTCGATCCTCCCTGGTGCCCGTTCAGACGGGCGGGACTCCTTCGTGGCCTTGCGCCTTGGATCGTCCCCGTGTTTTCCCTCAGGCCCTTCGTGCCCTTCGTGTTGAAAGCTCTTAGCGCAGGCTCTCCATGATCTCGTCCAGCACAGCCTGGGGCGGCCGCACCTTCTCTTGCGGCAGGAACGCCAGCGGCTGGTCAACGAGGTTGAGGAGATCGATGAAGTCGTCCTTGTCGGGCTCGATGTAGAGGATGCCGGTGGCGAACTCGCCGCGGCGCGCCGTCTCGTGCAGCAGGCTGATGGCCGCGGTCCGGTCCGACGGGTTGTACTCCGCCGCCACCTTCCGCAGGAACAATGACGACCCGTCGTGCAGCTTGACCGACGTCGTCGATCCCGCCTCGTACTCGACGTTGATCTCCTCGAAGAACGGGACGAAGCTGATCTCGCCGAGCGGCTCGTCGTGGTCCTTCACGTAGGAGTAGCTCTTCGTCGAGCCCTCGTGGTCGTTGAAGGTGACGCACGGCGAGATGACGTCGATCATCGACGTGCCGCGATGCGAGTTCGCCGCCTTGAGGACCGAGAGCAGCTGCTTCTTGTCGCCCGAGAACGACCGCGCGACAAACGACGCGCCGAGCTCGATCGCCAGCGCGCACGTGTCAATCGGCGCGAGGTCGTTGACGACGCCGTTCTTGGCCTTCGAGCCCAGGTCGGCCGTCGGCGAGAACTGCCCCTTCGTCAGGCCGTAGCAGCCGTTGTCCTCGATGATGTAGATGAGCGGCAGGTTGCGGCGCATGAGGTGCACGAACTGGCCGATGCCGATCGCCCCCGTGTCGCCGTCGCCGCTGACACCGATCGCCAGCATGTTCTTGTTCGCGAGGACCGCGCCGGTCGCGACCGACGGCATCCGGCCGTGCACCGAGTTGAATCCGTGCGAGGGGTTGAGGAAATACGCCGGGCTCTTGCTCGAGCAGCCGATGCCCGAGAGCTTGATGACCTGCTTCGGGTCGACGCCCATCTCGAAGAACGCGTCGATGATGCGCTCCGTGATCGCATTGTGCCCGCACCCGGCGCAGAGCGTCGTCTTGCTCCCGCGATACGACGAGGCGTCCAAGTTGATGCGGTTCGTCTTCTTGCCCGGAACAGGGACGGTGGCGTCACTCATAGAGATCCTTGCGTTAAATGGAGGGCGGGGCTTCAGCCCCGCCGTGTTGCCGGGTCTAAAGACCCGGCCTCCAAAATCGCGGCCGTGATGGAACGCGCGTCGATCGGCAGCCCGTTGTAATGCAGCACGCTCGTGAGCCGCGTCGACAGCGCCGGGTCGAGATCCATGCGGAGCAGGCTGAGCATCTGGCCGTCGCGGTTTTGCTCGACGACGAAGACGCGTTGATGCCGGCGGATGAAGTCCTCGACCGCCGGGGTGAACGGATAGGCGCGCACGCGGAGGTAGTCCGTGTCGAGCCCGATCTCCTCACGCAGCTGGTCGCGCGATTCCTGGACAGCCCAATGGCTCGACCCGAACGCGATGATGCCCGTCGGCTGCTTCGTGTCGGCCTCGAGCACGGGCGCCGGCACGAGCGTCTTCGCGGTATCGAACTTGCGCGCCAGCCGATCCAGGTTCTTGACGTAGTAGTCGGGGCGCTCGGTGTACTGCGCCATCTCGTTGTGACCGGACCCGCGCGTGAAATACGCCGGCGCGCCGGTGCCGGGCAGCGATCGCCACGCGATCCCGTCGCCGTCCACATCCTTGTACCGGCCCCACGACGCGCCGAGCTCGCGCACCTTCGCGGCGTCGAGCACCTTGCCCCGATCGAACGGCTTCGTCGGATACGGAAACGGCTCGGCCATCCAGGTGTTCATGCCCAGGTCGAGATCGCTCATCACGAACACGACCGTCTGCAGCCGCTCCGCCAGATCGAACGCGTCCATGGACATCGTGTAGCACTCCTCCATCGACGCCGGCAGGAGCAGCACGTGCCGCGTGTCGCCGTGCGAGTGCAGGGCGGTCGAGAGCAGGTCGGCCTGCGCCGTCCGCGTGGGCAGGCCGGTTGACGGCCCGACGCGCTGAATGTCGAACACGACCGCCGGCACTTCGGCGTAATACGCCAGGCCCGCGAACTCGGACATCAATGAGATGCCGGGCCCCGACGTGGACGTCATCGCCCGCGCCCCCGCCCAGCTCGCGCCGAGCACCATGCCGATGGCGGCAATCTCGTCCTCGGCCTGGACGATCGCGAACGTCGCCTTCCCGGTCTCCTTGTCCATGCGGTACTTCCGCATGTAGCCGATGAGCGTCTCGGGCAAGGACGAGGACGGCGTAATGGGATACCAGGCGACGACAGTGACGCCCGCGAACAGACAGCCCATGGCTGCCGCCGCGTTGCCCTCCACCAGCACCTGGCCGGTCGTCTTGTTCATCCGCGCGACGCGATACGGGTCCAGCTTCGGCAGGTTGTCGGCGGCCCACTTCCGGCCCCCTTCGAGCGCGCCCATGTTGAGCGCCATCGCCTTGGGCTTCTTGCCCATCTGCTTGCCGAGCGCCTTCTCCATCTCGCCCAGCTCGATCGAAAGCAAATGGCTCAGCACGCCGTCGTAGATGATGTTCTTCACGAGACGCCGGAGCTTCGCGTCCGGACAGACCTCGGCCACGATCTTGTCGAAGGGCACGGGATAACAAATGAGGTCGCTTCGAAGGGCGTTGAGCTTCAGCGGCTCGTCGTACACCACCGCCCGGCCCGGATCCAGCGACATCACGTCGTCCCGGGCCGTCTCGACGTTCATCGCGACCAGGAAGTCGATTTCCTTCTTGCGGCTGACGTAGCCGCGGTGATTGGCCCGGATGGTGTACCACGTCGGCAAGCCCGCGATGTTCGACGGGAAGAGGTTCTTGCCCGAGACGGGCACGCCCATCTGGAAGATCGATCGCAGGAGCACCAGGTTCGCCGTCTGGCTGCCGGACCCGTTGACGGTCGCGATCTGGATGCTGAAGTCGTTGACGACCGGCGCGCCCTGTCCGGCCAGAACCGCTTCGGTGCTGGGAAGAGTTGCACTCATATCGGGTAACTATCGCGAGTATATCGCGGCTATGCGGGTCGAAGCGCGTCGGCCACGGCCCGGCCGATGTCCACCGGGCTTTTTACAACCCGCACCCCGGCCTCGGTCAGCGCGCGCATCTTCTCGGCCGCCGTGCCCTTGCCGCCGGCAATGATCGCGCCCGCGTGGCCCATCCGGCGTCCGGGCGGCGCGGTCTGCCCGGCGATAAACCCAACGACGGGCTTCTTGAACGAGGACTTGATGTAGGCGGCCGCATCCTCCTCGGCGCTCCCGCCAATCTCGCCGATGAGGACCACGGCCTCCGTCTCGGCGTCGGCCGCGAACAGTTGGAGCGCGTCAACGAACGACGTCCCAATCAAGGGGTCGCCGCCGATCCCGATGCACGTGGTCTGCCCGAGGCCGAGACCCGTCAACTGATGGATGGCCTCATACGTCAGCGTGCCGCTCTTCGAGACCACGCCGACCCGGCCGGGACGGCAGATGTGACCCGGGATGATGCCCGCCTTGCCCTGCCCCGCCGTGATGATGCCCGGACAGTTCGGGCCGATGAGGCGCATCGGCTTCCCGTCTATCTTTTGCTGAAGAGAGAGAAACGCCAGCGCCCGCATCATGTCGATCGTCGGGATACCCTCGGTGATGCACACCGCCAGCGCGAGTCCCGCATCGGCCGCTTCCATGATGGCGTCCGCTCCGCCGGGCGGAGGCACAAAAATCACGGACGCGTTCGCGCCCGTCTCGCGCACCGCATCCGCGACGGTGTTGAACACGGGCCAGCCTTCGTGCGTGGTCCCACCCTTGCCGGGCGTCACGCCCCCGACGACGTTCGTGCCGTAGGCCTGCGCCTGCTTGGCGTGAAACGTGCCTTCACGGCCGGTGAGGCCTTGAACGAGGAGGCGGGTGGATTTGTCTAAGAGAACAGCCATGTCTTGGCGGATTGAGTTATT
Source organism: Acidobacteriota bacterium (assembly GCA_031405995.1). Lineage (GTDB taxonomy): Bacteria > Acidobacteriota > Vicinamibacteria > Vicinamibacterales > SCN-69-37 > JANOGJ01. The sequence continues at coordinate 837 of JANOGJ010000739.1, read as the reverse complement.
GAGTTATCGGGTTATTGAGTTATTGGAAAGCTTGACGACTCTCTCCGCGGCTTCGCCCATCGAATCCGCCGTCGTGAAGTTGAGCCCGCTGTCTTTGAGCATCTTCTTACCGAGCTCGACGTTGGTGCCTTCCATCCGAATGACGATGGGCACGCGCACGCCAAGGTCCTTGACGGCAGCGATGACACCCTCGGCCAGCACGTCGCACCGGAGGATGCCGCCGAAGATGTTGATGAGCACGGCTTTCACGCTCGTGTCGGACATCAGGATCCGGAAGGCGTTCTTGATCTGCTCGGCGTTCGCGCCGCCGCCGACGTCGAGGAAATTCGCCGGCTCCCCGCCGGCGAGCTTGATGATGTCCATGGTGGCCATCGCCAGGCCGGCCCCGTTCACCATGCACCCGACGGTGCCGTCGAGCTTGATGTAGTTCAGCGAGAACTTCGACGCCTCGACCTCGAGCGGGTCCTCCTCGCCGAGGTCGCGCAGCTCCTTGATATCGGGATGGCGATAGAGCGCGTTGTCGTCGAAGGTCATCTTCGCGTCGAGCGCGAGGAGGTTGCCATCCTCGGTGACGATGAGCGGGTTGATCTCGAGCAGCGACGCGTCGCTCTCGCGGAACGCGCGGTAGAGCGCCTCCATCACCTGCACCGCTTTGTTCACGACCGGTCCTTCGAGGCCGAGCGCGAAGGCGAGCTTGCGCGCCTGGACCGGGACGATGCCGGTGCCCGGGTTGATCACCTCGCGCAGAATCTTCTCCGGCTCCGACGCCGCGACATCATCGATGTCCATGCCGCCGGCGGCGCTCGCGATGATGACCGGCGCGGCCGATCCGCGGTC
>JANOGJ010000738.1:0-4926 GCA_031405995.1 Acidobacteriota bacterium | reverse complement strand
TGAACGAGAACACGCGGGTCGTATCCGACGTGAACGCGAGCAGCTGCAGGTCGAACATGAGCTTGACATGCTCTTCCCAGGAATCCGGCACCCCGGCCGGCGCGCCGGGCAGCTCGCGCTCGCCGCCGCTCAGGTTGCGGGCTTCGACGCGCGCGATGCGCTGCTCGATCTCGCGGATGTTGCCGGCGTACTGATCGAGCCGCTGCTGGTCGGACGGTCCGAGCGATCGCCGCAGCCCCGCCATCTGATCCGTCAGCATGTCGAGGATGCTCTTGTCGGTCGCGCGTCGGCGCGTGCGCTGCTCGGGCGTGCCGCCGGCGCCAAAGAGCAGCTCGAACACCATGCGCGGATCGCGCACCATCGGCAGCGGCCGGTCGGGCGCCGCCCAGCTGATCGTGTCGGTGTAGACGCACGCGTATCCGTAGGCGCAGCCGCCGGACTGATCGACCGGCTCGATGCTGAGCTGCATCGAGGAAATCGGAGTGTCCTTGCCGAACCGCTGCACGTAGTGCTGATCGATCGACGTGCCGACCTTGACGTCCGAGCCCTCGGTGAGCTTCGGCCGCGCCTGGGTGTAGATGACGGCGCTCGATCGGAAGTGGTCACCGCCCACCTCGGCCGGGTCGAACGCCTCGGCATTCCGCACGTCGGTGTTGCTGACGATGGTCAGGTACTTGCGGAAGGGCTCGAGCGAGCCGAGGCTGCCCTGGCTGATGTCGAAGTGGCGGCCGACCGCTTTGGGATTCCACAGGAACTGGGACGCCCCGAACTCGCTGCAGCCGGCCGCGCCGTGCACCTGCTCGATGCACACAAGACGCGTCCGGTCGGCGATCCTCGCGGCCGCCGTCTTGGCGAAGACGGCCCGCGCGGGAATCATCGAATCGAGCAGCGGCAGCGCGACGGTGGCGCCGAGGCCCTTGAGCGCCGTGCGGCGTGACAGGTGTTTGCCAGTCAAGAACATTGTCATTCCTCCAGCCGGGTCTAAAGACCCGGCCTCCATTGCGTCTACTTGCCCGCTTCCGCGCGCGCTGTCCGGAACGCCGCGCTCTGCGCGACGCCGAGAATCAACGAGGACAGTCGGGACTGGTTCGCGTCCGCCTCGCGGACGATCTTCCGAATCGCCGGCATGTCGTAGTGCTCGACCCGGCGGCCGAGCGCGTACGCCATCAGCATTTCCGTGAAGTGCGTGGTGACCACATCCGACCGCGCGACGAGCGCCTTGCGCAGGTCGGCAACCCCGTTGAGCGGCGTGCCATCGTACAACTCGCCCGCGGCGTTCACGGGAACGCCGCGATCCTTGATGCGCCACGATCCGGTGACGTCGAAGTTGTCGAGCGAGAGGCCGATCGGGTCGATGACGTTGTGGCACGAGCTGCACGCCGGACTCGCGCGATGCATGGCGAGCTGCTGCGCCACCGACAGGAACCGGCCGTCCGTCGCGTCGCTGGTCTTGTCCAGATCCGGCACGTTCGGCGGCGGCGGCGGCGGCGGACTGCCGAGCAGCACTTCCAACACCCATTTCCCGCGGAACACCGGCGACGTCCGGTTGCCATGCGAGGTCAACGTCAGGATGCTGCCGTGTCCCAGCACGCCTCGCCGATGGTCGTCCGGATAGGAGACCCTGCGGAAGTCCGGCCCGCTCACACCGCCCATGCCGTAGTGCCGGGCGAGGCGCTCGTTGACGAAGGTGTAGTCGGCGGTCACCAGCTCCATCAGCGGCCGATCCTCGCGGACCAAGTGAGCGAAAAACAGCGTCGTCTCGTGCGCCATCGCCTCGGCGAGCGACTCGTCGAAGTACGGGAATGACAGCGCGTCGGGTTCGACCTTGTCGAGGTCCTGCAGGCGCAGCCACTGGGCCGCGAAGCGCGTGGAGAGCGCCTCGGACCGCGGGTCGGCGATCATCCGCCGGACCTGGCGTTCGAACACGTCCGGCCGCGCCAGCTCGGCCTTGCGCGCGAGGTCGATGAGTTCCCGATCGGGAATCGTGCCCCAGATGAAGAACGACAGCCGCGACGCCAGATCCACGTCGTTGATCTTGTAGACCTCACCGGCCGCGACCTTCGCCGGCGTCTCCTCGATCCGGAAGACGAAGTGCAGGCTGGCGAGCATCGCCTGCAGCGCGGTGCGGACGCCGCTCTCGAATCCACCGTGCTCGGCGCCCTGACGGTAAAACCGCATCAGCTCCGCGACATCGGCCTTCGAGACCGGCCGGCGATACGCCTCGGTGGCCAGCCGGTCGACAATCCGTTCGGCGCACGGCAACTCGCCGGCCGGCCTGGCCGGGCGACAGATGAAGATCCGCCGGCGTGTCGCGTTGTCCGACACACCGCTCACATCGTACGGCCCGACGACGGCGAGGTTGCGCAGGTGCGGCAACGTCGTGACGCCGTAGCCGACTCCGATCTGCGTATCGGCCAGCGTGTGGTCGATCGGCTTCATTAAGTCGTCTTCGGCGCCTTCGAACTCCTGGATAAACGTGGCGGCAACTCGCCGCGCGCCGGCCTTGACCGCGATGGGCGGCGTCGAGATGGTCAGCCCTTCCGTGTCCGCCTCGGTGATCCACCGATCGACCTTGACGAGGGCGGCCCGCTCGCCGTCGATCGCGACTTCCATCTGGATGTCGCCGACGGTCCGCCCGAAGAGCAACCCGGTCGGCTCGCCGTGGAGCAGAAGTTGGAACTTGTATTTGCCGTCGGCCGGGAAGTTGTGGGTGACGACGGTGCCGCCGCGTGTGCCGAACGGCGCGCCCTCGACCCTGCCCTTTTGCGACTGCGTCCTCGGGACGGGATACGTCGTCGAACTCGTATCGGCGGACGGGTCGCCGACGGCCATGCGGCTGACGGCGGCGGCGGCTCGCAGGTAGCCCTGCATCGCCGTCGCGGACGGCATCTGCACGTCGGCGATGTTGTCGAAGCTGGCGCTGAGCGTGTCGGCGGGCAGGTAGCTGCTGACGTCGATGTCGAGTCCGAAGAGCGCGCGGATGGCGGCAGTGTACTCGGCGCGATTGAGGCGCTGGAAGGACCGGCGGCCGGGGTTCGGATTCGCGGCCGCGCGGTCGAGTGTCGTCTCGAGCGCCGCGATGAGCGCCTTGCGCTCGGCGCTGTCGGGCTTCCGCGCCGCGACCTTCGGCGGCATCATGCCGGTGCGCAGCTTGCGGACGATCTTCTCGGACAGCTCGGCGCTCTCGGCGGCGCGCGCCGCGTCGTACGAGGCCAGCGACAGGTTGCCGCGCAACGCGGTGTCGTTATGGCAGCCGACGCAGAACTGCTTGATCGCCTCGTTTTGGGCGGCGTACGACATCGGCGCCGGGGGGGCCGGCGCGACCGGACCGGGCCGAGGCCCGTCGGGCACTCCGGCGCGGAGGGTCAGGGACGCAAACAGCATCCCGGTCGCCAGCACGGGAAGGGCGGCTTTTGTCATCGGTAGGTGCTTCAACCCCAGACTTTACACTGCGTTGCGGGTGCTGTCAGCCGGAATATCGGCTCGGGACCGGGGGTTGATATAGCATCGGCCGATGCTGAATCTGGACCAGATTCAGACCGTCGCGCTCGCCGGTCTGGTGCTGTTTGCGGGCTACGGGGTACGCCGGCTCGTGCCGCTCCTCGGCCGCTACAACATCCCCGCGCCTGTCATTGGCGGCCTGCTGATGGCCGGGTTCATCACCGCGGCCCGGCTCTGGAACTGGGCGCCCTTTGCGTTCACCACCACCCTGCAAGCGCCGCTCATGATCGCGTTCTTTACGACGATCGGCTTCGGCGCGAGCCTGTCGCTCCTGCGCGTCGGAGGGCCGGCGGTGCTGCTGTTCTTCGGACTCTCGACGCTGATGGCTGTCGGCCAGAACATCATCGGCCTCGGGGCGGCGTACCTGCTCGGGCAGCACCCGCTGATGGGCGTGCTCGCCGGCTCCGTCACGCTCACCGGCGGTCCGGCGACGGGTCTCGCCTTCGCGCCCGCGTTCGAGGCGGCGGGCGTGCCGGGCGCCGCCACGCTCGCGGTCGCCGCGGCCATGGCGGGCATCGTCGCCGGGGGGCTCATCGGCGGACCGATCGCGACGCGATTGATCGCGCGGCTCGGCCGTAAGGAAGGCGCGGTCCGCCCCCGCGGCGCGCACGGCGTCGCCACGGCCATCGTCGAGGATCAACTTCGCGAGCGTCCGTCGGCGGCGCCCGAAGGCGAAGACGTCGAGTCCTACGGGCTCTTGAAGGCGCTGGTCCTGATCCTGACCGCGATGTGGGCGGGCTCGTGGCTGAGCGCGTGGTTCACGTCGATGGGGGTGACGCTGCCGGCCTACATCGGCGCGATGCTCGTGGCCGCCGTCATCCGCAACCTGGACGACGCGACCCGGCTCATCGGCGTCTCGCAGCGCACGATCGACGACCTCGGCGGGACGGCGCTCTCACTGTTCCTGGTGATGGCGCTGATGACGCTGAAGCTCTGGGACCTGGTCGGCGTGGCCGTGCCGCTCGCGATCATGTTGCTGCTGCAGATCGTCGCCATCGCCGTGGTGGCCGCGACGGTCATCTACCGCGCGATGGGGCGCGACTACGAGGCGGCGGTGATGGCCGGCGGCTTCTGCGGCTTCATGCTCGGCACGACCGCGAACGCCATGGCCAACATGGAGGCGCTCGTGGAACGCTACGGTCCGGCGCCGAAGGCCTTCCTCGTCGTGCCGATGGTCGGCGCGTTCTTCGTGGACTTCACGAACGCGATCATCATCACGTTCTGCCTGAACATCTGGAGGTGACGCCGGGCGTATACTTTGACCCCATGACGAAGCCAACATTGTTCGGCCGCTTGGCGCTGATCGGCGTTCTGGCGAGTGGATCGGTCCTGCTGTCGGGCCAGGGACGGGGCGCTCAAACCGGCACGACGTTTCCGGGCGGCCGCATGAACGACGACGGCTCGCTCATGCCGGCTGGGCCCTCG
>JANOGJ010000734.1:0-4038 GCA_031405995.1 Acidobacteriota bacterium | reverse complement strand
CACCTCGATCCCGCCATCGAAGCGGCCGTGTGCGGCCGGCTCGGCCTACTGCCGGACCCGGTGTCATCCCAGGTGATCCAGCGTGATCGCCACGCCGAGCTGCTGAGCGCAATGGCGATCACCGGCGCTTCGCTCGAGAAGTTCGCGCTCGAGATTCGCGGGCTGCAAAAAACCGAAATCGGCGAAGTCGAAGAGCCGTTTGCCAAGGGGCAGAAGGGCTCGTCGGCGATGCCGCACAAGCGCAACCCGATTGGCTGCGAGCAAATCACCGGCTTGGCGCGCCTCATCCGCGCCAACGCGGGCGCGGCGCTCGAGAACGTCGCGCTCTGGCACGAGCGCGACATTTCACACTCGTCAGTCGAGCGGGTGATCCTGCCCGACAGCTTCATCGCCCTCGATCACATGCTGCGGCGCTTCACGCGCATCGTCGCCGGCATGGTGGTCTATCCCGATCGGATGAAGGAGAATCTGGGGCGATCCCGCGGCGTCGTGTTCTCCGGCAGCGTGCTGCTCGAGTTGGCCCGGCGCGGCGTCTCGCGCGAGCAGGCCTACGAGTGGGTGCAGCGCAACGCGATGCGGTCCTTCGCGGAGGGCCGCGACTTCAAGGCGCTGCTCCTGGCCGACCCGGACGTCATGAAGGCGATCGAGGCGGCGGTGATTGAGGCGGCGTTCGATCTGGACGCCCAACTCCGCAACGTCGACGTTATCTTCGAGCGCGTGTTCGGTGGGAGCCGGAGCAAAGGAGCGGGCCAGTGAAGGCGCGAGTGTTCGTGAGTTTGAAGCCCTCCGTATTCGACCCGCAAGGACATACGATCGTCGAGGCGCTCCGGTCGCTGGGGTACGGCGCCGTCGCCGACGTGCGGCAGGGAAAGTTCTTTGAGGTTGACCTCGACGTGCCGACCCGCGCCGAAGCCGAGAAACTGGCCTCGGAAGTCGCCGACCGCGTGCTGGCGAACCCGGTGATCGAGAGCTTCCGGATCGAGTTGCCCGAAGGAGGCGCCGCGTGACCTTCGCCGTCGTCGTGTTCCCCGGGTCGAACTGCGACCACGACGCCTACCATGCGGTGAAGCACGTGCTGGGACACGAGGCCCGGTTCGTGTGGCACAAAGACACGTCGCTCGACGGCGCCGACGTCGTCATATTGCCCGGCGGGTTTTCCCACGGCGACTACCTGCGCACCGGCGCCATCGCCCGCTTCTCGCCGGTGATGGCGGCGGTCTCCGCGTTCGCGGCCGCTGGCGGGCCCGTGCTCGGCGTGTGCAACGGGTTTCAGATTCTGCTCGAGTGCGGCCTGCTCCCCGGAGCGATGCTGCGCAACCGCGACGTCAAGTTCCATTGCGAGTACGTCGGCATCCGGGTCGAGCGGACGGACACGCCATTTACGGGTCTGTGCCAGGTCGGGCAGGTGCTCAGGATGCCGATTGCGCATGGCGAGGGCAACTACTACGCGCCGCCCGAGGTGCTGGACGCGCTCGAGTCGGCCGGCCGCGTCGTCTTTCGGTACGCCAACGCGTTTGGCGAGACGACGGATCAGGCCAATCCCAACGGATCGCTGAACAACATCGCTGGCATCTGCAGCGCGGCGCGGAACGTGGTCGGACTGATGCCGCACCCGGAACGGGCGTGCGAGCCCGCGCTCGGCAGCGAGGACGGCCTCATGCTGTTCAAGTCCGTCGTGCATGCGCTCGCGCAGCGCGGCGCGCTCGAGGAAGTGTCGCGATGATCGACCAGGCCGTCCTCGAACGGCACGGCCTGACCCGCGACGAGTACGCGCGCATCGTCGAGCTCATGGGCCGTGAGCCCAATCTGACGGAGCTCGGGCTGTTTTCGGTCATGTGGTCCGAGCACTGCAGTTACAAAAGCTCCCGCGTGCATCTGCGCACGCTGCCGACCGAGGGTCCGCGCGTGCTGCAGGGCCCGGGCGAGAACGCGGGCGCCGTCGACATCGGCGACGGGCTGGCCGCGGTGTTCAAGATCGAGTCGCACAACCATCCGTCGTTCATCGAGCCGTACCAGGGCGCCGCGACCGGCGTCGGCGGCATCATTCGCGACATCTTTACGATGGGCGCGCGACCCATCGCGCTTCTCGACGCGCTGCGCTTCGGCCCGATCGAGGACGCGCGCAGCCGCCGCATCCTCCAGGGGGTCGTCCGCGGGATTGGCGGCTACGGCAACAGCATCGGAATTCCCACCGTCGGCGGTGAGGCGGTGTTCGACGAGTCGTACCGCGGCAATCCGCTCGTCAACGTGTTCTGCCTGGGGCTGGCGAGGCATGACGCGCTCGTCAAGGGCGTCGCCAGCGGCGTCGGCAATCCGGTGTACTACGTGGGCGCCAAGACGGGCCGCGACGGCATCCACGGCGCGACAATGGCGTCGGCCGAGTTCGACGATCGCTCGGCCGACAAACGGCCGGCCGTGCAGGTCGGCGATCCGTTCATGGAGAAGCTGCTGCTCGAGGCCTGCCTCGAGGTCATGGCGACGGATGCGTGCGTGGGCGTGCAGGACATGGGCGCCGCGGGCCTGACGTGCGCGACGGCGGAAACCGGATCGCGCGGCGGCGTGGGCGTGGAAATCGACGTCGCGCGCGTGCCGCAGCGGGAAACCGGCATGACGCCGTACGAGATCATGTTGTCGGAATCGCAGGAGCGCATGCTCCTCATCGTCAAGCGCGGCCGCGAAGCCGAAGTGGAGCGCGTGTTCGAGAAGTGGGACCTGCACGCGGTCGAGATCGGCCAGGTCACGGATGACGGGCGGTTGCGGATCAAGGAACGCGGCGTTATCGTCGCCGACGTGCCGAACACCGCGCTGACCGACGAGGCCCCGGTGTATCGACGGCCGATGAAGGCGCCGGATGGACGTGACGAGCTGGCGCGGATTCCGCGCGAGGGGATGCAGCCCGTGCCGCGTCCGGCCGACGCGTTCCTGACGCTGCTGGCGTCGCCCACCATCGCGAGCAAGCGCTGGATCTTTCAGCAGTACGACTACATGGTGCGGACGAACACCATTGCGCTGGCGGGTCTCACGGCCGGCGTCGTGCGCGTCAAGGGCACCACCAAAGCGCTCGCCATGTCGGTCGACGGCAACGGCCGGTTCTGCGCGCTCGATCCGCGGGCGGGCGCGCGGCTGGCGCTGGCGGAGGCCGCCCGCAATGTGGCCTGCGCCGGCGGCATGCCGATCGGCGCCACCAACTGCCTGAACTTCGGCAATCCCGAGCGGCCGGAGATCATGTGGCAGTTTGGCGAGGCCGTCGCCGGACTCGGCGAGGCCTGCCGCGCGCTCGACATTCCGATCACCGGCGGCAACGTCAGCCTGTACAACGAGACCGACGGCCGCTCGATTCTGCCGACACCGGTCATCGGCGTCGTCGGCCTCATCGAGGACGCGTCGCGCGTGCTGACCCGCGTGTTTCCGGCCGCCGGTCTCGACATCATCCTGCTCGGCGTCGACCGCGGCGAACTGGGCGGCAGCGAGTATTTGCACACGATGCACGGCCTGACGCGCGGTCGCCCGCCCGTGCTGGACCTGGCCGCCGAGCGCGCGCTGCAGCGCCTGCTCGTGGACCTGGCCGCGCAGGGCCGGATCCGGTCGGCGCATGATTGCAGTGAAGGCGGGTTCGCGGTGACGCTCGCGGAGTGCTGCTTCGACGGCGGCGGCATCGGCGCCGCGGTGACGTTTGCGGCCGGGCCGGCCGACGCCGGTGTCGATCCGCGCATGGCCGCGCTGTTCGGCGAGTCCGCGTCGCGCGTGGTCGTCAGCGCGGCGCCGGATCAGGCCGAGGCCGTCCTGGCCGCCGCGCGCGCGGCGGGGGTCCCGGCCGCAACGGTGGGTCAGACCGGCGGCCGGTCGATCCGGATCAGCGTCAACGGCGTCGTCGAAATCGAGTGCGCGGTCGCGGAGGCTGAGGCGCGGTGGAGCGCGAGTCTCGCCAACTGGCTGGACGGTCAAGCGGCGTAAGGCGCCACGATACATGATGGATAAGCTCAAGGAAGAGTGCGGCGTCTTCGGTATCTACGGTCAGTCCGAGGCCGCGAACCTCAC
>JANOGJ010000730.1:0-3879 GCA_031405995.1 Acidobacteriota bacterium | reverse complement strand
CGCAGGCCGCGCTGCTCGAGGCCATGCAGGAACACCGCGTCACGATTCAGGGCCGGACGTACACCCTCGAAGAGCCCTTCTTCGTCTTCGCGACGCAGAACCCGATCGAGCTTGAGGGCACGTATCCGCTGCCCGAAGCGCAGCTCGACCGCTTCATGTTCCACATCGTCATCGAGCACCCGCCGGAGAGCGAGGAATACGACGTCGTCCGCACGACGACGGCGGTGCTGGATCCGAAGTTCCAGCGGCCGGTGAGCGGAAAAGAGCTGATCGCGTTCCAGCAGCTGGTGCGCCGCGTGCCGGTGGCCGAGCCGGTCATGCGCTACGCGCTCGCGCTCGTCCGCACGAGCCGGCCGAAGGATCCGAACGCGCCCGAGCTCATCAAGAAGTTCGTCGCGTTCGGCGCGAGCGTCCGCGCGGCGCAGTACCTGATCCTCGGCGCCAAGGCCCGCGCGCTCACCGAGGGCCGCTATCACGTCAGCTTCGAGGATGTGCGCTCCATGGCCCACGCGGTCATGCGGCACCGCGTGCTGACCAACTTCCGCGCCGAGTCCGAGGGCATCACGACCGACGTCCTCATCGACGAGCTGCTGAAGACGGTGCCGCTGCCGAAGTCGGGTATGTAAGTTGGACCGGGCCTAGCCGTGGAAACACACGCCATACCCGGCGCGCGGTTCGTCGATCCGAAGGTCCTCGTCCGCATCAAGGACCTCGAGCTGCTCGCCCGCAACGTCGTCGACGGGTTCATCAACGGGCTGCACCGCGCGCCGCACTTCGGCGCGTCGATCGACTTCGCCGAGCACCGGGGCTACGTGGCGGGCGACGACATCCGCCGCGTCGACTGGAAGTTGTACGCGCGCACGGACCGCTACTTCGTCAAGCAGTACGAGGCCGACACGAACGCGAATCTGTCGGTGCTCCTCGACGTCTCCCGGTCCATGGGCTTTGCCAGCCAGGGCGTGTCGAAGCTGGAGTACGGGTCGTTCCTGGCCGCGTGCCTCGCGTATCTCTCGCACCGGCAGCGCGACCGCGTCGGCATCATCACGTTCGACGAGGACATCGTCGCCTACGTCCCGCCGTCGGCCAAGCACTTCAACGTGCTGCTGCAGACGCTGGACCGGTCGAAGCCGCAGCGGCCGGGCCGGCTGCTGGCCGTGCTCGACAAGGCCGCCGAGCACTTCAAGCGGCGGAGCATCGTCGCGCTGATCTCGGACCTGTACGAGAACCCCTCCGACCTGCTCGAGGCGCTGAAGCCCTACCGCTTCATGGGCAACGACCTGGTCGTCTTCCACGTGCTGGATCCGGCCGAAATCGAGTTCCCGTATCGGGACGCGTCTCGGTTTCAGGACCTCGAGAGCGGCGAGGAAGTGCCGGTGATCCCCGAGGTCTTCGCCGAGCAGTACCGGAAGATGATGAAGGAGCACATCGACGCCATCAGCACGAAGTGCGCCGACTCCCGCATCGACTACGTCCAGCTCAACACGTCGCAGCCGCTCGACGAGGCGCTGTTCACGTATCTGGGCAATCGCGAGCGGTTGATGAGGGTGCGGTAGCGCGATGTCATTCCTCGCGCCGGTCTTTTTTATTGGTCTTGCGGCGCTTGCCGTGCCGGTCATCGTCCACCTGATCCAGCGCGAGCGGAAGGACGTCGTCGAGTTCCCGTCGCTGATGTTCCTGCGGCGCATTCCCTATCAGTCCGTCGAGCGGCGCCGGATTCATAACTGGCTGCTGCTCCTCTTGCGCGCGGCCGCGATGGTGCTGCTCGTCGCGGCGTTCACGCGCCCGTTCTTCGTCGTGGATCCCCTACGGGCCGCCACCGTGAACTCCGGCGCGCGTGAGGTCGTGATCCTGCTCGACCACTCGGCGAGCATGGGTTACGGCGATCACTGGAAGAAGGCGCAGGAGGAGGCGCTGAAGGTCGTCCGCACCCTCGGCGGCAGCGACCAGGCCACGCTCGTGCTCTTCGGGACCGGCACCGAGGAGGTCATCCGCGCGACGTCGGACCGCGGCCGCCTCGAGGGCGCGATCAACGACGCGACCGTCTCGTCCGACGGGACTCGCTACGCCCCGGCGCTGCGCTGGGCCCAGAGCCTGCTCGCGCGGTCGTCCCTGCCGCGCAAGGAAGCCGTCCTTATCAGCGACTTCCAGAAAATCGGCTGGGAACGGCAGGAGGAGATCAGCCTGCCGGAGGGCGCGACACTCTCGGCCGTCTCGGTCGCTACGCCCGACACGTCGAACCTGGCGGTGACGTCCGTCGCGTTCGACCGCGCGGCGTTCTCCGGCGAAGAGCGCGTGACCGTGACGGCCGGCCTCACGAACCGCGGCTCGGCCGCCGTGACCGCGCTCCCGGTGAAGCTCGAGATTGACGGCCGCGTCGTGGACACGCGCAACGTCACGATTGCGGCGAACGCGTCCGGGTCCGTCACGTTCCCGGCGTTCACCGTCGCCGTCCCGAGCCTGCGCGGCACCATTCGCGCCGGCACGGACGCGCTGGCCAAGGACAACGTCTTTCACTTCGCCCTTTCGCCGAGCCGGCCCGTGTCGGTGCTCATCATCCAGGCCGAGGGCGCGGATCAACGGTCCAGCACGTACCTCAGCACCGTGCTGTCGCTCGGCGGCGCGCCGCCTTTCAAGGCGGAGGTCCTCGCGCCCTCGCGCGTCACGCCCGCGAGCTTCGAGCGGCGGTCCGTCGTGATCCTGAACAACGCCACGACGATTTCGAGTCAGACCGACGACGTGCTCAAGCGCTTCGTCGAGCAGGGCGGCGGGTTGCTGGTCGTCCTGGCCGAGCGCACGCCGTGGAACGGCACCGAGTTTCCGCTGCTCGCCGGCAAGCCCGGCGCGCCCGTCGATCGGCTCGGCGCGGGCTCGGGCACGCTCGGGTTCCTCGACTACAGCCATCCGATCTTCGACGAGTTCAAGGACCCGCGGAACGGCAACTTCTCCAACGTCCGGTTCCTGAAGTACCGCAGCCTGACGCCCGCCGCGACCGACAAAGTCCTCGCGCGGTTCGACGACGGCGGCGTGGCGATGGCGGAGCGCGCGGTGGGCGCCGGCCGTGCCATCGCGTTCACCTCGCCGCTCGACGACACCTGGAACGACTTCCCGAAGCAGGCCCTCTTCCTCCCCCTCGTCCACGAGACGATGCGGTATCTGGCGAAGTACGAGGAGCCGGAGACCTGGTACACGGTCGGCCGGGTGCTGGACATCTCGGTCCCGCTCGGAGCCCTTGTGCGCGAGGGGTCGGCGGGCGACGCCAAGGCCGCGCCCCGCAGGGAGAGCGGCATCGTCATGTCACCGGCCGACGCGCAGCAGACGCTCGGCGAGGGCGGGTCGCCGTCCGTGAACCTCACCGAGCAGGGCTTTTATGCCGTGCGAATCCAGGGGATGGGCGAGCGGCGGCCGTTTCAGGTGGCCGTGAACCTCGACCCGTCCGAATCCGACCTTTCGGCGCTGCCGCCGCAGGAATTCGCACGAACGGCGACAGGCCGCGCCGCGGTCACCCCAACCGGGCAGTCGCTCGAGAACCCCGAGCTCACTCCCGCCGATATTGAGAAGAAGCAGTCCACCTGGTGGTTCCTGTTTCTGGCCGGCGCCATGGCGCTCCTGGCCGAGACCGTTCTCGCCAACCGGCTGTCTAAACGTTTCGGACGAGGGCTCAGATAGAGAGCCGGGTCTAAAGACCCGGCCTCCAACAAGCCACGTAATGGAGCCCGGGGTCTTAAGACCCCGGGATGTTGCGGACGGATGGAGCCCGGGGTCTTCAGACCCCGGGATGTTAAGCTCAGCGCGGGAGACCCCAATGGACGAGCTGAAGAGCGGCACGAACCAGGAGTTGGTCACAGTCATCCGGCAGGTCCGCAGCCGGTGGCGGTTGAA
>JANOGJ010000717.1:0-1964 GCA_031405995.1 Acidobacteriota bacterium | reverse complement strand
TCAAGGCACTATAATGCTGACAGGTGAGGTGAACATGAAACATACTGCACCTTCCGTCGGCCCGGCCGCGCTCCCCCATCCGCCGGTGCTGGTCACGCTCAGTCAGCGCGCGCGCCTGCTGCGCCAGCGTCAGGGACTCACGCTTCGCACGCTCGCGCATCGGTCCGGCCTGTCCCTGCGCTTCCTGCTCGACGTCGAAGCGGGCCGCGGCAACATCTCGGTGCGCCGCCTGGCCGACCTCGCCGACGCGCTGCAGACGACCGCCGCCGACCTCGTCACGGCGCACGCCGAGGATCCCGCCCCTCGCGTCATTGCCCTGCTCGGACTGCGCGGCGCGGGCAAGACCACAATCGGGCGCCGGCTCGCGCGGCGGCTGAAGCGCCGCTTCGTCGAACTGGACCACCTCATCGAGGCGCGCGCCGGCCTGACGCTCGGCGAAATCTTCTCGCTGCACGGCGAGGACTACTACCGCCGGCTCGAGGATGAAGCGCTCGCCGACCTGCTCGCGGCGCGACAGTCGATGGTGATCGCCGTCGGCGGCGGCCTCGTGACGTCGGCGCAGACCTACGACCGGCTGCTGCGCGAGACGACGACCGTCTGGCTCAAGGCGAAGACGGAGGACCACTGGAATCGGGTTATCCGGCAAGGCGATCGGCGGCCCATGAGCCAGCATCCCCAGGCCCGCGAGGCGCTGCGTCAACTGGCGGCGCGCCGCGAGCCCCTCTACGCCCGCGCCGAGGTCACCGTGGACACGTCAGCCAGCGACGTGGACGAGATCGTCAAGCGGCTGGCGGCAAATGCGCTAATATCTGGCCACTCGTGAGGAGAGTGGCTATGTCTCAGATTTCGAAGAAGCTATCCGTCCGCCTGCTGGTTCTGGCCGGCCTTGCCCTCGTGGGCTCGCCCCTCGTCGCTGACCTCCTCGCGAGGCAGGGCGGCGGCGGACAAGCGCCCGCCATGATCCACACCGACGACCTCGACCCGCGCCTCAAGGGATTCCGCTGGCGGTCGATCGGCCCCACGGGCCAGGGCGGCCGCATCGACGACCTCGCGGTCGACGAGAAGAACCCGTCCACCTTCTACATTGGCTATGCCGTCAGTGGTCTCTGGAAGACGGTGAACAACGGCACGACGTACGAGCCGCTCTTCGACACGGTCGCCCACTCGATCGGGGACATCGCCCTCGCGCCGAGCGACGCCAACATCGTCTACGTCGGCACCGGCGAGCCCAACAACCGGCAGAGCAGCTCATTTGGCGAGGGCATGTTCAAGTCGACCGACGCGGGCAAGACATGGAATTACATTGGACTCAAGGAGACGCAGTCGATCGCGCGCGTCGTCGTGCATCCGAAAAATCCGGACATCGTCTGGGTCGCGGCGATCGGACATCTCTTCGGACCGAATCCCGAGCGCGGCGTGTACCTGACGACCGACGGCGGCAAGACGTGGAACCTGACGCTCAAGATCACCCAGGACGTCGGCGCGACCGACCTGATTCTCGATCCCTCGAACCCGAACAACCTGATCGCGGCCGTCTACGAGCGGCGGCGGACGTCGTGGGGCTTCGTCGGGGGCGGACCGGGCAGCGGGCTCCATCAGTCGAGCGACGGCGGCAAGACGTGGCGCAAGATGACCGGCGGGGGCTTGCCGCGCGGGACGATGGGTCGCGTCGGCCTCGACTGGTCGCGATCCAACCCGCTGGTGGTGTACGCGCAGATTGAAGTCGCGACGGACAAGGAACCGCCGGCTCCCCCGGCACCGGCGGCCGCGACACCGCCGGCAGGTGGGCGCGGTGCTGGTGGTGGCGGCGCGGCTGGCGGAGGTGGCGCCGGAGGCGGGCGCGGCGGCGACCAGGGTCCCGTGGATCCGCAGACGAGCGGCGTCTTTCGATCAGCCGACAAGGGCAAGACATGGACGAAGGTCAGCAATCAGAACCAGCGGCCGATGTACTACAGCCAGATCCG
>JANOGJ010000697.1:0-2828 GCA_031405995.1 Acidobacteriota bacterium | reverse complement strand
GCCTCGACGGCGCTCAGGGCAGGCCGCGCGCTGGCGATGGCCACCACCGAGGCCGGCTTGCCGGCGGGTCTCGACTCGGCCACCGGCGCCGCGACGGGCGCCGGCGCGGCCACGGGACCTGACGCGGCAGCACGCGCCTTGGCCGGCGCGGCGTCGAACACCAACACGACCTGCCCGACTTTCACTTTGTCGCCGGGCTTCACGCGAACTTCAGAGACGGTGCCACCCTCGCTCACCGGCACCTCGATCGTCGCCTTGTCGGTCTCGAGCTCGAGCACGGACTGCTCGGCCTTGATCACGTCGCCCACCTTCACCAGGACCCGAACGACGTCCCCCTTCTCGACGTTTTCACCGAGCTCGGGCAACTTGAACTCAACGGGCATGGGCGAAACCTCAAGGACAACTGGCGAACGGGTGAACTGGTGAACCGGTGAACGAGAACCCTGAACCCTGAACCCTGAACCTATGAGATCGCAGGGTCCCTCTTCTCCGGCTCGATCTCAAGTTCCTTGAACGCCTTGGTCACCACCCCCGCATCGACGGTCCCTTCGCGATGGAGCGCCGAGAGCGTCGCGGCGGCGACATGCCGGGCATCGACCTCGAAGAAGTCCCGCAGCGCCGCACGATCTTCGCTGCGGCCGAAGCCGTCGGTGCCGAGCGTGACGACCGGGCGGCCGATCCAGCGCGAGATCATGTCGGGCTGGCTCTTCAGGTAGTCCGACGCGGCGACGACGACGCCCGGCGTGCCGGCCAGGCACTGCGCCACGTAGGGCACGCGCGCCGGCTCGGTCGGATGGCGCAGATTCCACCGTGCGACCCGCGTCGCGTCGCGATAGAGCTCGTTGTAGCTCGTCGCGCTCCAGACGTCGGCGGCGACGCCGTACTTCTCGAGGAGCCCCTGGGCCTTGACGACTTCGTTCAGGATGGCGCCGCTCCCGATGAGCTGCGCGCGCGTCTTCATGCCCGCGTCCGGCGCGGCCTTGAAGCGG
Organism: Acidobacteriota bacterium; assembly: GCA_031405995.1. Classification (GTDB taxonomy): domain Bacteria; phylum Acidobacteriota; class Vicinamibacteria; order Vicinamibacterales; family SCN-69-37; genus JANOGJ01. The sequence continues at coordinate 1,839 of JANOGJ010000697.1, read as the reverse complement.
TACAGCCCCTTGATGATGCCGTCGCGCGCCCCTTCGGGCATCGCCGGCATGGCGTACTGCTCGTTCATGACGGTGATGTAGTAGAACGCCTCTTCGCCGTCGCCGTACATCCGCGTGATGCCGTCCTGGATGATCGTCGCCAGCTCGAAGGCGTACGCCGGGTCGTAGGCGCGGCAGGTCGGCACCGAGAGCGCGAGGGTATGGCTGTTACCGTCCTGATGCTGCAGGCCCTCGCCCGCGAGCGTCGTGCGGCCCGCGGTGCCGCCGAGCAGGAACCCGCGGCAGCGCGCGTCCGCCGCGGCCCAGATGAAGTCGCCGACGCGCTGGAAGCCGAACATCGAATAGAAGATGAAGAACGGAATCGTGTTCACGCCGTGCGTCGCGTAGGCGGTGCCGGCCGCGATGAACGAGGAAATCGATCCCGCCTCGGTGATGCCCTCTTCAAGGATTTGACCATCTTTCGCCTCTTTGTAGTACAGCAGCGTCTCCCGATCGACCGGCTCGTACAACTGGCCGATGCTCGAGTAGATGCCGACCTGCTTGAACAGCGGGTCCATGCCGAACGTGCGGGCTTCGTCGGGCACGATCGGCACGACGAGCCGGCCAATCTCCTTGTCGCGCAGCAGCTTCGCCAGCAGCTTGACGAACACCATCGTCGTCGACGCCTTGCGGCCCTCGGTGCCCGTCACGAACTCCTCGAAGACGTCGGGCATCGCGGGTCGGAGAGCCGGCGCGGCGACCACGCGGCGCGGCACGAAGCCGCCGAGGGCCATGCGCCGTTCCTTCATGTAGGCGATCTCGGCGCTCTTGTCGTCGGGCCGGTAGAACGGCGCGTCGGAGATCCGGTCGTCGGGAATCGGCACGCCGAACCGATCGCGAAACGTGCGAAGCTCGGCCTCGTTCATCTTCTTCTGCTGGTGCGTGACGTTCTTGCCCTCGCCCGCCTCGCCGAGGCCGTACCCCTTGGTCGTGCGCGCCAGGATCACGGTCGGTCCGCCGCGGTGGCTGACCGCCGCGCGATACGCGTTGTAGACCTTCAGCGGATCGTGCCCGCCGACGCGCATCGTCTTGAGCGCCTCGTCCGGCAGATGGCGCACCATCTCGGCCAGCCGCGGATCCACGTCCCAGAAGTGCTTCCGGACGTAGGCGCCGTCCTCGACGACGTAACGCTGATACTCACCGTCGACGACCTCGCTCATGCGTTTGACGAGGGCACCTTCAGTGTCGCGCGCGAGCAGCTCGTCCCAGTCGGAACCCCACATGACTTTGATGACGTTCCAGCCGGCGCCGCGGAAGTTCGCCTCGAGCTCCTGGATGATCTGGCCGTTGCCGCGCACGGGGCCGTCCAGCCGCTGGAGGTTGCAGTTGATGACGAAGATCAGGTTGTCGAGCTTCTCGCGGGCCGCGAGCGAGATCGAACCCAGCGCTTCCGGCTCGTCGGTTTCGCCGTCGCCGAGGAACGCCCAGACCTTCTGGTCGGAGGGCTCCTTGAGCCCGCGGTTCTCGAGGTACTTCACGTAGCGGGCCTGGTAGATCGCCATGAGCGGCCCCAGTCCCATCGACACGGTCGGGAACTCCCAGAAGTCCGGCATCAGCCACGGATGCGGATACGACGAGAGTCCGCCGCCGGGCGCCAGCTCGCGCCGGAAATTGTCGAGCTGCTTTTCGCTGAGGCGTCCTTCGAGAAACGCGCGCGAGTAAATGCCGGGGGCCGCATGCCCCTGGTAATACACGACGTCGCGATCGCCGGCATTGCCGGCCCTGAAAAAATGGTTGAATCCGACTTCGTACAGCGTGGCGGCGGACGCAAACGTCGAGATATGGCCGCCGATGCCGGGC
>JANOGJ010000680.1:0-2100 GCA_031405995.1 Acidobacteriota bacterium | reverse complement strand
CGGGCCGCGGCGCGCGGCGATGCAGTCCGCGCGGAGCAGTATTTGGCGCTCGCCATCGAGCAGGGCGCTGACCGGCAGCGGGTGATGCCGATCTTGCTGCGAGCCTGCCTCAAGAGCTCCCACCTGCGGGCAGCGCTGAATCATGCCGAGCCCTACCTGCTCGATCATCCCGAGGCTGGCGAATTGCGCTATTTGGTCGCAACGATCCATCTGGGTTTGGGTCAAGTGGTTGCGGCCAGGCGCGAACTCGGCCAGCACGACCAGCGACCCCGGCTTGATGACGCCCGCCTTTTCGTACGCAATCTGTTCCAGCGTGTCGCCGAGGAACTCCTGATGGTCGAAGTCCACCGCCGTGACGACGACCGCGACCGGATCGACGACGTTGGTCGCATCCAGCCGCCCGCCGAGACCCACCTCGAGCACAGCGAACTCGACCCCGGCGTCGCGAAACGCCTCCAACGCCAGCGCGGTCGTGGCCTCGAAGAAACTGGGCGGCGACGAAAGGCGATCGGCGGCGGCGCGCACCCGGCCGGCCGTCGACTCGAACACGTCGGTCGTGATGGGCATGCCGGCCACGGCGAACCGCTCTTCGATATGCATGAGATGCGGGGACGTGTAGCGGCCGGTTCGGCATCCCGCGGCGCGCAGGCCCCGCTCGATCATCGCCGTCACCGATCCCTTGCCATTGGTGCCGGCGACCACGACCGCACGGAACGCCCGCTCGGGATGCCCGAGGTGATCGACGAGGGCTCGGATCTGATCGAGGCCGAGCTTGATGCCGATCTGCTCGAGCGAAAACAGGTAGTCGCGATGAGACATCAAATGGGCGGCCGGGCGGACGCGGCTGCCCCGCGTCAGCCGCGCACCGGGTCCATCGCCGCCGCCGCGTCGGCCGGCGCGGTTCGCACCGTGTCCGCGGGCGGCGCCGGTGTGACGGTGCGGGCGGGCGGCGCGAGGCCCAGCATGACGCGCAGGGTTCGCGTGAGCGTCGCCTTCAAGTCGCCGCGGTCCACGATCGCGTCAAGGAAACCCTTCTCCAGGACGAACTCACTCGTCTGGAACCCCTCCGGCAGCGTCTGCTTGATCGTTTGCTCGATGACGCGCGGCCCGGCGAAGCCGATGAGCGCCCTCGGCTCCGCGAGGTTGAGGTCGCCGAGCATCGCGAAGCTCGCGGTCACGCCGCCCGTCGTCGGGTCGGCGAGGATGGAGATGTAGGGCAGGCCGGCGCGGTCGAGGCGCCCGAGCGCTCCGCTGATCTTGACCATCTGCATCAACGACAGCGCGCCTTCCATCATGCGCGCGCCGCCCGAGCACGACACGACCACCAGCGGCACGCGCTCCTCGAGCGCGCGTTCGGCCGCTCGCGTGATCTTCTCGCCGACGACCACGCCCATGCTGCCGCCGATGAACGCGTACTCCATCGCGGCGATCACGATCCGCAGGCCGTCCAGCTCGCCGCTGCCGACGACGACGGCGTCCTTGAGGCCGGTGGCCTTGATGCTGGCTTCCAGCCTCGCGCGGTACGGCTTGGTGTCGGTGAACTTGAGGGGGTCAACCGAGCGCAGACCCGCGTCGTGCTCGGTGAAGACGCCGCCGTCGAACAGCATCCGCAGCCGCTCTACGGCGGTCATCCGGAAATGGTGACCGCACTTCAGGCAGACTTGGAGGTTGTCGATCAGTTCCTTGTGGTAGATGGCGCGGCCGCAGGACGGGCACTTGACCCACAAGCCCTCGGGCACCCGGCTTTCCCGTCGGGCGCTGACGATCGGCTTGCGCGCCTTCTTGAACCACGCCATCGGATGAAGATAGCCGATATCACGCGGTTCTTGGGACGTAATACCGCGTGCCTTTGCCCATGCTCTTGATCTGTTTCAGCAGGTCATCGACCGCATCGTCTCCCCAGGTGAGGTCGAGCTGGGACGCCTCGACGACGAGCAGGGGCGTGGCCGCGTAGTGGAAGAAGAAATGGTTGTAGGCCTCGTTGAGTTCCGCGAGGTACTCCTCGGTCGGGAGCGGCCGGTCGCCATCGGCGTGCTTGGCGCGATCGCGCACGAGGCGCTTGAGCATTTCAGTCGGCGCCTGGAGGTACACGACCAGGTC
>JANOGJ010000655.1:0-3992 GCA_031405995.1 Acidobacteriota bacterium | reverse complement strand
GCGAGTCCGCGTACGAGGCGATCAAGGCGCAGGCGGCGTCCGGCCAGTCCGGACGGCCGGCGCCGGCGGCGCCCGCGCCCGCGCCGTCCGGTCCCTTCCAGCAGTCCGGACCGATCGCCATGCCTCGAACCACCGGGGCGTCGAGCGGCGGGCTGTCGGACATCTTCTTTGGATCGACCGGTCCGCGCGGCGGCAAGCGCGAGGGCATCCTCGAGTCGGCCGCGCGCAGCGCCGCCCGCTCGATGGGATCCGGCGTCGCCCGCGAGATCATGCGCGGGATGCTCGGCTCGATCCTGGGAGGGCGGAGGAGGTAGTCGTGATCGGCCGTCAGATCGGCCACTTCCAGATTCGGGCCCGCCTCGGGCACGGCGGAATGGGCGAGGTCTATCTGGCCGACGACCTCTCGCTCCGCCGGAAAGTGGCGCTGAAGCTGGTCCTCGGCGTGGCCGCCGGGGACGCGTCCGCCGGCCGCCGCCTTCAGCAGGAGGCGTACGCCGTCGCGGCGCTCGACCATCCCTTCATTTGCAAAGTCTTCGAAGCCGGCGAGCGCGACGGCGAGCGCTACATCGCCATGGAGTACGTCGAGGGCCAGACGCTGAAGGATCGCCTGGCCGCCGGGCCGTTTCCGGCGTCCGAAGCGGGGCGCCTCGCGCTCGAGATCGCCGACGCCCTGGAGTACGCGCACGCGCGTGGCGTCATCCACCGTGACTTGAAGCCCTCGAACGTCATGGTGTCGGCCGACGGCCATGCGAGGGTCATGGACTTCGGCATCGCCAAGCGGCTGATGCCGGAGGGCGGCGATCTGACGACGCAGTCGGCGTGGGCGGGGTCTAACGCGGGCGAGCTGACCGGGACGCTGGCCTACATGTCGCCTGAACAAGTCCGCGGCGAGGCGGTCGACGCGCGGTCGGACATCTTCGCGTTTGGCGTCGTGCTGTACGAGATGCTCTCGCGCGCGCATCCGTTCCTGCGCGACTCCGCCTTCGCCACCGCCGACGCCATCGTCCGCGAGCCGGCGGCGCCGCTGGCGGATCGCGCGCCGGGCGTGCCGCCGGCGCTCTCGCAGATCGTCTCGCGGTGCCTCGAGAAGGATCGGGAGCGGCGGTTCGGGTCGTTCAAGGAGGTGCGCGCGGCGCTGTCGGTCGTCACGGCCACGACCGGCGTGACGGCGTCCGTCCCGGCGGCGCCAACGCGCGCCGGCCGGCGCACGGCCGTAGCCGTGGGGGCGCTGGCCGTCATCGCCGTGCTCGCCGTCTTGTGGCTGCGCCCGGAGTGGCTGCCGTTCTCGAAGCCGGCGCTGGCCTTCGGCGAGCGCGACTGGATTCTGATCGCGGACTTCGAGAACCTGACGGGCGACAAGGTGTTCGATCGGTCGCTCGGCGCCGCGCTCGACGTCGGCATCGCGCAGTCGCGCTACGTCAACGTGTTTCCGCGCGACCGCCTCCAGGCGGCGCTCCAGCGCGCGCGCAAGCCGCGCGACGCGCCGCTCGACGAGGCGCTCGCCGCCGAAGTGGCAGTGCGGGAGGGCGTCCGAGCGGTGCTCGCCTGCAGCATCGCGCAGGTGGGCAACGTCTACTCACTGACGGCGCGCGTGCTCGATCCCCGCACCCAGGCGACCATCGTCAGGGAGTCCGTCGAGGCGTCCGGCCGTGAGCGCGTGCTCGAGGCGCTGAACGAGTTGTCCGCGCGCGTGCGTCGCGCGCTCGGCGAGTCGATCGGCGCGCTGTCCGAGCAGGGCGTGGCACTGCCGCTGGCGACGACGGCATCGCTTGATGCGCTGAAGATGTACGCCGACGCCCTGCGGCTCGGCGTGGGGGAAGAGGCCACAGGGGAGGAGCTGCTGCGGCAGGCGATCGCCGCCGATCCCGACTTCGCCATCGCGCATGCGTCGCTCGGTTACCGGCACTTCCTGTCCTCCGACCGCGAGCGGCGGACGGAAGGGGAGCGCCTGATCGCCAGGGCGCTCGATCTGTCGAACCGGCTGACGTCGCGCGAGCGCCTGTGGATCCAGGCGGCCGCCGACGACGCGCGCGGGAATCGCCAGCAGGCGGTGATCGGATACAAGAGCTACCTCGCGCAGTATCCGGACGACACGCGCGCCTGGTTCCGCCTGGGGTGGACCCACATGGCGGCGCTCGGCCAGTTCAACGAAGGCGCGGCCGCGTTCAAGCGCGTGACGGACATCGACCCCAATAACTCGTCAGCCTGGGTCAACCTCGCCAGTTGCTACAGTGGCTTGCGCCAGTACGATCAGGCGGTCGCCACGTACGATCGCACGTTCGCCTCGGTGCCCGAGTTCATGATCGGCCAGTTCATCAACCTCGAGTACGGGTCGGCGCTGGTCCAGGTCGGCCGGGTCGAGGACGCGCGGGCGGCGTTCGAGAAAATGACGAACGCCCCCGACGTGTTGAGGCGCGCGCGCGGGCGCCGATCGATGGCCTTCCTGCTGATGCACCTCGGCCAGTACGGCGCGGCGGCCGCGGAGCTGCGGCAGGCGATCCAAATCAACGAAGCCAACAAGTTCAACCTGAGCGCGTTTCGCGATCACTTCATCCTCGCGCAGGTGCTGCTCGCCGCCGGCGCCAAAGACGAGGCGGCACGCGAGCTGTTGGCCGTGGATCGCCTCATGGCCCAGTTGTCGCTGGGCCCGGAGTGGCTCAGCGGCGTCGTGAAGATGCGCGCGCGGCTCGGACAGATGAGCGACGCCGAACGGGTCGCCGCGCTCATTGCCAGCGCGGTCGGCAACGCCGTCGCCGACACGTCGATCAACCGTAATGTGGGCGCCGATCAGGGGCACCTCGACCTCGCGCGTGGCGAAATCGAGCTCGCCCGGGGCCGCGGCGAGCAAGCCGCCACGCTGTTCGCGGCGGCTGCCGCGCGCCTGGTCCCCATCGACGTGCTGGAGTCGCAGGCCGCGGCGCTCCTCGCGGCCGGCCGGCCCGAAGAGGCCGCGTTCCGCTACGAAGAACTGCTGGCCCTCGCGCCGTTCGGCATGGAGGAGCAGGAGGACGGCGTCCGCGCGTTCGTCGCGCTGGGCGGCATCTACGAAAAGCTCGGCCGCGTGGACGCGGCACGTGCGCTGTACGAGCGCCTGATCGCGCAGTGGTCGAACGGCGACGACAATCTGGTGCTGCTCAAACAGGCGCGCGCGCGCCTCAAAACGATTAAATGACGGTTACTTTGTCGCTGTCCAGGCCTGGCCCGCCGAAGTCTTGCCCTGCATCGTGCTGCCGGTGACCGTGCCGGCGTAGGTCGTCGCGCCGGCTTTGAACGTGATGTGCCCGCCGCGCAGCCGGCCCTCGGTGATTGCCGTCGATCCGAGCGTGCCCGTGATCATCTGAAACGTCTGCGTCAGCGCGAGCTAGTTCTGGCCGAGTTGCCACGTCCCCTCGACCTTCACCGGGACGAGCCAGAAATACGCCGTGCACCAGCTCGTGCAGTTCTCCGTAATCGTCGCCGTCTCGTCGGCCTCCCAGTCGTCCATCGTGAACGAGTTCGACACGACGCGCGTGCCGGGCTTGAGGTCGAGGATCTTCGGCCGCAGCTTGAGGTTGATGTCGGGCAGCAGGAACATCGTGATGACCGACGCCTTCGAGAGGTCCGTCTCGAAGAGGTCCGCCTTCACGAACGTCGCCTTGGCGGTGACTCCGGCCGCGGCAGCGTTCCTCTTGGACAACTCGACCATGTCAGGGTTGTACTCGATGCCGATGGCCGTGGCGCCGCGCTGGGCCGCGGTGATCACGGTCCGGCCGTCGCCGGACCCGAGGTCCATCACGAAGTCGGCCGCCGTGACCTTCGCCATGTCGAGCATCTTGTCGACCAGCACCTGCGGCGTCGGCACCCAGACGACGTCCTTGCCGGCCTGGCCCGATTGCGGCTCGTAGGGGGCGGCTTTCTGCGCCTGCGCGGCGGCATGCGTGGCAAACGCCGCGACAACGATGGCGAGACCGGTGCGGACGATCGAAGAGGCGGCGGGCATTTCCAAGGCTCCA
>JANOGJ010000645.1:0-1986 GCA_031405995.1 Acidobacteriota bacterium | reverse complement strand
TCGTCACCGCCAATCAGGCGGTCGCATTTCAGAATACCGGCATGCCGATGCCGCCGCTGGCGCCCGTCGAGGCGCAGTTCCAACTTGGCAATACGGACACCGTCCGCAAGCGGATCAGCGTGCTCGTGCATGACAGCAGCTTCGCGGATCTCGCGGTGTGTACGTTCTGGCTGCCGGCGAACGCGCCGCTGACGACGTACTCCATGTTCACGCACACGACGCAGGCGTGGACGGATGCGACGATCTCGTTCTATGCCGCCAGCGCCAACCAGGCGATCAACACGACCGGCTTCTACCAGGTCGACAACGTGTCGCTGCAGTACGTCCCAGGCGGCACGGCCACCGAGACGACCTGCGACGATCCGCTGGCGCCGGCGCCGCCGGGAGGCCCCATCGGGCCGGACCTCCTCACGAACGGGGATTTTGAAACCGGCTCGCTCGCACCGTGGGGCCTGTTCGGTCAGATTCAGATGCAGATCGTCGGGGGCGTGTTCGAGTTCATCAAACTGGCCGGGACGCCCGCCGGTGTCGTCCTCCAGGCCACGAACCAGGCGATGACGGCCAATCAGATCCTGGAGGCCACCTTCCAACTCGGGAACAGCAGCGGCCTGCGCAAGCGGGTGACCGTGATTCTGCACGACAACAACTTCAGCGACCTGTCGGCCTGCACGTTCTGGCTCCTGCCGGGCCAGGCCCTCTCGACGTACACCTACCGTACCTATGCGACCCAGGCCTGGGCCAACGCCACGCTGTCGGTGTATCCCGCGACGGTCGGCGCCGAGCAGTGGATCCGGCTCGACAACGTCACGCTCCGGCGCACGCCGCCATTGGCGATCCAAGGCACGACATGTTTCGAGCCCGGAGCACTGGCGTTTGCGCCGATCGCGGCCAGTGGCGGCCGGGCGTTCGTGCCCGCGCCACCGCGCGCGAATCGCGAGGACACGTCGAGTGGCCGGCGCGTCCAGACATTGGCTGAGTCGATCGATCTCGTCACGGCGACAACGGCCCGACTGCGCCTTCGTTCCTGGCTGACCGCGATGCACTCGCGCGGCGAGGTCCAGGTCACGACCGACGGCGTCACATGGGAGACCGTCTACGTGGTCGAGGCGTCGGACACGTGGACGCTGATCGACATCGATCTCTCCGCGTACCTCGGCAAGGTCATCTCGGTGCGCTTCGTGTTCGACTAGCGCTGCGTGAGTCGTCAGCGGAAACGCAGGTATCCGGCCCCGAGCCGTTCGAAGGCAGCTCGGTCGGCGCCGGCGACGTCCGCGTTGATCGATTCCGCCGTGGCGACGAGCCACGCGTCGTTCTCGCCCATGCGGCGGGCCGCACGGCGTTGGAGTCGCGCGCATCGGTGGGCCTGCGTCAGGTGCAACCCGTGGATTGAGAACCTCTGCAGCGACGCCAAGGTCGCCGCCTCGTCGGCCGCGCCCTCGAGCAGCTCGGCAACCGTGACGACCGACACGGCCAGCGCTCGTCCGCGCAGTGACGGGAGGAACTTCCGTGCCGGGCCCATCTCCCCGCGCGCGGTCTCCCGTTCCAAGTCAACCAGGAACGACGCGTCGAGCAGAACCGGACGCCTCACGACCCTTTCTGGGCCAGGCCCAGGCCCCTGCGATCCGACGCGTTGACCCACTCGATGAGGTCATCCCCCGTGTCAATCGGACCTGCCCGATCGATCAGCGCTCGGATCACGTCCGATTTCGGCACCTTCCCGCGGCGAGCCCAGCGCGCGAGGCGGGCAGCGCGCTGCTTGTCGAGCTTCACGGTGATGGTCGGCATGGTAATACCGACATATTACCATGCCGCCGCTGGACACGGACCGCCTACTTCACGATCGTGCCGTCGATATCCGTGATCACGATCGGCGCCAGCCCGGTAGCCTTGAGCGGCGCCTCGATGCTCGCCCGATCGCCGACGATCACGATCGCCAGGTGTTCGAGGTCGATGTACTGCTTCGCCACCCGGACGACGTCGGCCTTG
>JANOGJ010000632.1:0-3967 GCA_031405995.1 Acidobacteriota bacterium | reverse complement strand
ATCAGGCAAGCCTGCGGCTTGGATTAATTCAGCAAGTTTAAGACTGACAGATGGATCACGTTCCGATGGTTTTAAAATAAATGTATTTCCACAAGCAATTGCAATCGGGAACATCCAGAGAGGAATCATCGCCGGGAAATTAAACGGCGTGATGCCTGCGCACACGCCCAGCGGATGCCGCGCCAGCTGCGATCGCGGCCATGTCATGTCGTTAGCACAGGGAACGCGCATTGGCGCCTACGAGGTTGTGGGCTCGCTCGGCGCCGGTGGCATGGGCGAGGTCTATCGCGCCCACGACACGAGCCTCCGGCGCGATGTCGCCCTGAAGATTCTTCCTGAAGCGTTCGCGAACGATCCGGAGCGCCGCGCGCGATTCGAGCGCGAGGCGCACGTGCTGGCGTCTCTCAATCATCCAAACATCGCCCAGGTGTACGGACTCGAGAAAGCCGGCGAGGGATCCGCCGCCATCCGCGCCCTGGTGATGGAGCTCGTCGAGGGCCAGACGCTCGAAGAACTCATTCGAGCCAGATTCGAACTTCGAACTTCGAACGTTGAACTTCTTGGGTGGGCGCTTCCGATTGCCAGGCAGATCGCCGATGCGCTCGAGTGCGCCCACGAGACCGGCGTCATCCATCGCGACCTCAAACCCGCGAACATCAAAGTACGAGGCGACGGCACGGTGAAAGTGCTCGACTTCGGCCTGGCCAAGGCGATGATGGGCGACGCGAACAGCGGAGCGACGACGAGCGCGATGACGCTCACGTCGCCGGCACAGACGCAGCATGGCGTGATCCTCGGGACGGCGGCGTACATGAGCCCCGAGCAGGCGCGCGGACAGCCGGTCGACAAACGCGCGGACCTCTGGGCATTCGGCGTCGTCTTCTTCGAAATGTTGACGGGCCGACCGCTGTTCCCCGGCGAGACGGTCACCGATGTACTCGCGGCGGTCGTGACGCGCGAGCCGGACTGGACAGCGCTGCCCGCCGATACTCCAGCGGCGATTCGGCGGCTGCTGCGACGATGTCTCGACAGGGATCCATCGCGGCGGCTGCGGGATGCCGCCGACGCAAGACTCGACATCGAGGAGGCGGTACGACCGCCAGACGATCACGCCGGCGAGGCATCGCCTGCAACGATCCGACCTGCCGCGAGCCGGCGATGGCCCTGGCTGGTGGTCGCAGCCGGCGCGCTTGTCGTTGGCGCCACGGTCGGGGCGCTGATGTTCGCGGGGCCCGATACCGCCGACGCACCTTTCCGGTCTCTGAATCTCACGATTCCCGAAGCGTCGGCGCCGACCGTCGCGATCTCGCCCGATGGGCGATGGGTCGCCGTCGTGTCGGACCGGAAGATCTTCGTGAAGGGCATGGACCAGCCCGCGTGGCGCGAGCTCCCCGGCACGGCCGGCGCTGCGCACCCCCTGATCTTCTCTCCCGACAGCCGTTTGCTCGCGTTTCCACTCGGCAGTTCGATCCGAAAGATCGATCTGGTCGGATCGCGGCCGCAGACCATCTGCGATCGATGCATTCAGCCGAACTCATTGCGCGGAGGGTCGTGGAACCAGGCTGACGTCCTCCTCTTGGGTGCGACGGCCGATGATGCGAAACTCGTAGGCGGCTTGCTCAGGATTTCCGCGGCCGACGGCGCGATGGAGCGCGTCACGACCCAGGACACCGCGCGCGGCGAAAACAGCCACCGGTATCCCACATTTCTCCCTGACGGCCGCCAGTTCGTGTTTACGGTCCGGCGCGACAACGGCGAGCACGAGATTCGCGTCGGCGACCTCGCGGGCGCCCCGCCTCGCACCGTCGCGTCCGGGTTCTCGAAGACCGCCTATGCGGATGGTTATCTGCTTTTTGCGCGAGACGAAACGCTGCTGGCGGTGCGGTTTGATCCAACCACCGGTCAGGCGTCCGGCGATCCGGTGAAGGTCTCCGAGCACGTATCGCAGAACCTCGGCACGGCTCACGTGTCGTTCGGCGTCTCTGGCGAGGGCACGCTCGTCTTTGGCGCAGCCGCCGCGACGAAAGGCTACGGGTTTTTCGATCGGCACGGACGAAAACTGGCCGATGTGACGACGCGGGCTGGGGATGGGGGAGGACGGCTGAGTTCCGACGGCGGTCGCGCGGCCATCGCCGAGATCGATCCTGAGAAGTCGTCGACGGACATCTACATCATCGATCTCGCCTCCGGCGCGCGGTCGCGGCTCACGTCCAGTCCGAGTTGGGAGCAGAGCCCGGTCTGGTCGCCCGACGCGAAGCGCATCGCGTATCGGTTGGGCGGGGCGATTTACGTCCAGGAGATCGACGGCGGCAAACCGCAGAAGGTCGGCGATTTCGTCGCCGGCTCGATAGGGTTCGTGCACGATTGGTCGCCGGACGGAAAGTACCTGCTCGTCACACGGTCCTCGATCGCGGGAGGCGAACTGGCCCGACTGTCGCTCCCAGACGGGCGTATCGAAGTGATCGCGCCGGGCCACGGCCAGGAAGGCAGCAACGCGCGGCTCTCGGCGGATGGCCGATGGGTCGCGTACATGTCCGCCGAGACGGGCTCGACCGAGGTGCACATCCGCAGCTTTCCGGACGGGCGCGTGACCCATCGAGTGACGACCGCCGGCGGTGAAGCCCCAGTGTGGAGCCGCGATGGCAAGGAGCTCTTCTACCGCGATGCGGAGGGCTGGGTGGTCGCGTGCGCCGTTCGCATCAGTGGTTCAGCGATCGACACCAGGCCGCCCGAGCGCCTGTTCAAGCCCACCATCGCCAACACCTGGGGCACGGGCTATCAGCACGACGTGGACGAGCGCGGGCGGTTCTTCATCTATCGCGTCGGCGACGACGTGGCATCGTTCGCGAACACGCTGACGGTGATGCTCAACTGGACGAAGGCGATCAAGCGATGAGAAGTCCGGGGGCGTCCATTGTGAATCACTTGGTGCCTTGCCGAGGTTTCGCCGGTCCCTTGGCCTCGGACGCGGGTTTCGAAGCATCGCCGCTGTAGAAATGCGGCTGAAGGTCGGCCTCGGCCACGAAGCGCCCTGCCTGACGGTAGATGGCCTGCAACGTTCCGGTCGCCAGCGACCGATGGAGAGGGATCGTCAACATCTGTCGCTGGCCGGACGGGAGCGTTCGCCGCAGTTTGGAGTGACTGCCTCGAGAGGCGACGACCTCGAAGCCGAATCTTCCCAGGATCGCTGCCACGTCGCGACCGGATAGCGATCTAAGCCGCATCGACGGACGCGGGCAGAACGTACGACACGTGAATCCGATTCACGCGTCCGAGGCCCAACGCCGTCATGTCCTCACCTTCAAGATGCAATGTGACCGCCTCGATCAGGTTGGCCAGGGCTTCGTCGAGCGTAGTGCCCTGCGTGACAACCGCAATCTCATGACAATCCACAACGTAGGCGCCGTCGTTCTTCGTGACGACGGCATGCACGGTGTCGCGTTCGATCCCTGAGGCCGGTCGCCGCGCGGCAGCCCCCTTGCTCCGTCGACTACGCGGGACACGGTGCTCGGCCAGTAGCTCGTAACTCCCGCGGCCGATTCTTCGAAAGTACTCAAGCCGACTCAGGTGGTGGGCGCGCGCGTTGACACAACAGCGGCTGGTGACATGCGTGCGAATGGTCTGGGCGTTCATGTGCGGCAGGGCCCGAACGATTTCGTCGGGCGTGAACACCGGCTCCGGTCGGCCGGCACAGAGTCGCTGGGCGGCCTCGAGGACGGCCAAGTGAGCGGTCATGGCTGGTCTCCTGCCGAACAATCTACATTGACAATACAACGATGTCAATGATTATCACACTGCGGTTTGTGCGTTCTGTCAACGTCGGACCGGGTCGCTGGACCGGGCCGTACCGCGTCGCGCCCTCACGTCGCGGCCGTGAGGCCAATCTGCCGAAGCAGCGGCTCGAGTTCGTCGCCCGAGGCAGGAATGCAGGCGCGGATCCTCGCCCCGGTCTGCCGGACCCAGGGGT
>JANOGJ010000611.1:0-8162 GCA_031405995.1 Acidobacteriota bacterium | reverse complement strand
CCGAGTGCAAGATTTGGAAGGGCCAGAAGGCATTCGAACACGCCATCGATCAGCTGCTCGGCTATCTGATCTGGCGAGACACTCGCGCTGCACTAATCGTTTTCGTGCGAGCTGGTTCACCGATTGACATCGGGACGAAGGCCATCGAAGCGATCCGTCGGCACGAGTTGTTCAAGCGAATAGGAAGTTCGGCTGGACGCGAGACCTTCACGCTCGCAAATCGCAATGACGACCGGAGAGAGATCCACCTTGCTCTAGTCGTCGTGCCCGTCCTCGAGTAGCGCCGAGGCAAAGTCGCCGGATCCGCCCGCCGCCGGCCACGGCGCATGGGTCGCAGACTCCTCATACTGCCACCTACCGCCGGATCAGTGCAGCTGTCACGTACGAAATGCGGTTCGGGTGACGCCTTGGTTCAGCGCTGTCATCCCCAGGAGCACTTCAATGCGGTCGAATCCCTGCGGCCGAAGGATCCCTTCAGTGTCAGACCACATCACTGGCGCGTCGCCAACGGCCGCCGCCACGCCCCTGATTCCGATCTCCGGTGGTACCTGGGCCCCGTCCGCGACTCCGAGGAAGTATCGGGTCATCCGGCGTTCGAGCCGTGCAGCGTTTCGTGTCCGCATCTCCATCATCCAGTGGCCGCGGGGGTTGAGTTCAATCTCGTCGACCCGATCGATGCCGGACGTTGGATCGTCAGTGAGGTGCAGCGTGGTCTTGCCGGTCAGTGTCGACATCATCAAGTCAAATCCGCCGGGCGCCATCACGAAGCCACCGCGATAGTCAAGGCCAAGGTGCACACGGGCGAGTGTGAGGTACAGATGCTTGAGATCGCCGAGCGCTTGTTCCAGCTTCTCAACAGACGCTTCGCGTTCCATGTGGGGTATCCGGAGCTTGTCTGCTCCGTAGCTGAGCTTGCTATGAAACAGAGAGCCTCGGTGAAACCGGTAGAACACTGCGACGATGTAGTTCCGTGGCGAGCCCCCGTGGGCCGGGTCCACGAAGCGTTTGCCGAGGTCCACACCTACCAGGGCCTCGTCGAGCGCTCGGCAAATCCAATCCGTCTCACCGGACCCCGAGTTCGCTGCGGGCAGGACGTGATCAAGAAGCGATTCGAGAGCCAGGAAGATGTTTCGAAACGCCTCGACGCGATCGTCGGCGACTTGAGCAAGTCGGTAGTAACGAAAGCTTGGGTGCCACGGCGGCCACGCAGGTGGTTCGGCGATTCGCACGTTCGGCGGGAGTTGGAGGTTCATCGTGAGTTCGCTGAAGTGCTTCGCAAGCTGCTCAAACACATCTTCCGGGATGTTCTCGACCGAGGTCCAACGAAGCACACTTCCGTTTTGCTTCGACGACCACCAGACCATGTGGTGCTCGGCGCCGCGGACATCCCAGATCTCCAGATTGTCGACAGCGTTCGCCGACACCATGTCCAGTACGCGTTGCGCTGTAAGCAACGACCGATCCTTGGAGTCTCGAAAGCGAGTCTGATCATCGCGAAGTCGGACGATGACGAACGGGTGGTCCGACGATGCGGTGATCTCGGCCTGATCCTCGAGGGAGATATTGAGGTTGAGGCGTGGTGGCTTCGAGAGGCGGAACAACGCTCCCGCCGGGAAGCCGGCACTCCGAAGCGGCATTCCGGCGAAGGTCGGCGTCACAAGCTGCCAACTTCGTCTTGTTCGGACATGTCGTGCCTCTTGCAGCCTCACCGGCGTCGGGTTCGCGTTCTGGCAAAGCCAGGCGACTGAACCCACGACCATAGACCGACGCGGACGGAACGGATGCGACTGCCACCTACCGCCGGATACGCCGCAAGCGTGTGGGCAGGCGAACCTCGACGATCCACCACGCACAGCGTTCATCTCGACGACGGATCTGGTGGCCGTCAGTGGGCAGTTTCTGGTGGCCAATCACACGCCGTTTCGGGCTGCGATCGGGCCATCGCCGCGCACCTACGCTGCGCAGCGCCCCTGCGCCGTCACACCCCTCTGCCATAATCCGACCTATCGAGCCTGACGGCTTTGATAGGTCGGAGGTCGCCTCTACAGCCTCCCGAGTTCCAACCGTGTAACTTGAACCCGTGGGAGCCGACGTCATGCCTGTCAACCGGCAACTATCAATTCTGCCCAGCTCAGTGCTCAGCGACTGGGCGGCGGAACCCGACGCCGACTTCGGCGAGGTGTTCACGAAGCGCTGGGTCGTGGACTTCATTCTTGACCTGATCGGCTACACGCCCGAGAAGGACCTCTTCGCGTGCACCATCGTCGAGCCGTCCTGCGGTAGCGGCGCCTTTCTCATACCGATCGTCGAGCGACTCATCGCGTCCTGCGAGGTCTTTGGGCGAGACGTCGCGGATGCACGGGACGCTGTTCGTGCATTCGATCTTCTCGACGCCAACGCCTCGCTGTCACGCAAGTCCGCGATCGTCCAACTGGTGGAGAGCGGAGTCGAACAGGATGCGGCGGAGGAACTGGGCCGCTCGTGGGTGCAGGTTGGAGACTTTCTGCTCACCGACCATGAACCGGCTTGGGCTGACTTCGTCGTCGGAAATCCCCCGTACATTCGCCTCGAAGGTGTGCCGACGGAGCTGACCGACGCCTACCGCAAGGCGTGTCCCACGATGCGCGGACGGAGTGATATCTACGTCGGCTTCTTCGAGGTCGGACTCGACCTTCTCAAGCCGGGGGGCTCGCTGGCCTTCATCTGCGCCGATCGGTGGATGCACAACCAATACGGTGCGTCGTTGCGCGAGTTCGTGACTAGCAAGTTCGCAGTCGATGCGATCATCACAATGCACGACGTTGCGGCCTTCGAGGACGACGTGTCCGCCTATCCGGCGATCACTGTGTTGCGGAACGACAACCAGCGAGCGGCGCATGTCGTCGACGCCTCGAAGGACTTTGGCGAGAAGGACGCCAGTGCCATCAGTTCGTGGATCAAAGGCACCCAACGAAGGACCCCAACGTCCAAGGGATTCCAGGCCTGCAGGCTCGACACATGGCATCAGGGCCCCGAACTCTGGCCGGCCGGGAGCCCGTCACAGCTCGCATTGATCGCTGATCTTGAGCGGCGCTTCGCTCCACTAGAGAGCCGGGCCACCGGCACCCGCGTGGGCATCGGTGTCGCGACCGGCTGCGACGACGTGTACATCACCCGCCGCACCGATCTCGTCGAGGAGGATCGTCTTCTTCCGCTGCTCCGAGCAGGCGATCTGGCCACTGGTGAGCCGGCGTGGTCTGGCCACTATCTCGTCAACCCGTGGGAGGGAAGAGAGCTTGTAGATCTTGCGGCTCATCCGCGTCTCCGTCGCCATTTCGAAGCTCACTCCGATCGACTAAGAGTGCGCCATACGGCTAAGAAGCAGCCGGCGCGCTGGTATCGAACGATTGATGCGATTGATCCGACGCTCCTTGCCAGGCCGAAGCTTGTGCTTCCAGACATGAAGGCTGCCGCGCATCCCGTTCTGGACCGGGGCGAGTTCTACCCGCATCACAACCTGTACTACGTCGTCTCAGACGGCTGGGATCTGGAGGTGCTCGGTGGGATTCTGCTGTCCGACATAGCGAACCTTTTCGTCGGTGCTTACTGCGTCAAGATGCGTGGTGGGTGTTACCGGTTTCAAGCGCAATACGTCCGTCAGATCCGGGTGCCCGAACCCGACCAGGTCACCCCGGACCTCGCACGGTCCTTGGCCGACGCCTTTCGAAGGCGAGACCGGCGGGCAGCGACCAGCGCCGCCGCCGATCTGTATGGCATCGAGGTCCGCTCTCTCGGGCTTCATCCCGCCGCTTAGCGGTCCCTCGACAGGGTGCTGTGATCGACCAGACTCGTGGATGTGACCAACCCGACTCCGATCGTGCGAAGGACAAGCAGCTTGGTTGCGAGCAATCCGCGCTGCAAGCCGCTTCACGACATGTATCAATCGGCGGCTGGGAAGGGTGCCAAGAGTTGGAACCAGGTTGAGGCGGAGTTCTTGGCAGCGATGTCGGCCTTCGATGCGACCATCTCGTCTACTGCCGGGCGCCAAGACATGACCGACGCGGAAAAGTCCTCACTGTCGGCCGACCTTCAGAACGGCAAGGGTGACTTCTTCAACGATCTCCTTGCGTTGCTCCTGGAGAACTGCTCGGGCATCGAGACGCTCTACTGCCGGAACACCGTCCCCGGTCTGATCGTGCGGAACCACAATCTCGATGGCGTCTATCCAGCGACGGGACCGATCGAGTTCCTGCTCGAGGCGAAGATGATGGGCACTCCTCGACACGTCAACAGCCCACGGCAGAAGGAATCTGGCCGACCTGGTTCGGCAGACATCGACAAACGCGTGAAGGAGCTCGCCTTCAAGTCGATCGACCTCAAGGGGGAGTACAGCAGGCTCCGTACCTCCGAGGGCAGCGCCCCGGCAAGCGGCGGTCCGGGCGGTGGCGATCTCACGACGTGGCTGAGGTCGACCGCACCGAAGATTCACTTCTTCCTTGCGGTGCGCGTTACCAGTGCGTCCGACTTTGCTCGGACCCTGCAGTGGGCGCGCACCGCGCAGCAAGTTGTCGATGCCGTCGGCCTGTTCTGCTTCGAGCCCGATGGATCCAGCCAGACGAGCTACCGACGTACTCCGGGGGTGCCGGCGGAGTTAGAGCTTGAGCGAGTGCTGTATCGAGCGTGCACCGACTTGCGGGCGATCTCGTCGAAGGCGATGCCGCTCGCAGACTGAGGGGTAGATCGTCTGCTCGTAGAGTCGAGGGCGTGACGAACGAGGAGGTGGAGCACCGGCTCAGTCAGGAGGCGCGCCTCCTGTTGATCTGGATGGTCGATCGCCACGACTCTGCGAGCACGAACCGCTTCTTCCAGTTCATCGCCACTTTCGGGGGAAGCAGTGTCCTGTGGGCCCATGGCGGCGAGTTTGAGACCGACGAGGCTGCGCTGAACGAGCTGGTTGACGTGGGATTGCTCCGCCGTATGTCGGGAGGCAGTGATCCGAAGTTCGAGGTCCGCCGTGATGCCGTGTTGTTCGTTCAGTGGCTGCGATCGCGTGGAGGCGCTCTTCAGGCAGTGGACCGGGAGGCTCGACGGCTTGTCAACGATGACGACTTCAGCGGGCGCTTCCCGACGTCCGCCCATAACCTCTCCGAGGCACTCGCGTTGTTGTGGTCGGACCGCGCGCCCACCGAGGCTGCGGTCGTGGAGATCGGGGCGCACCTTCGGTCGGCGCTTCAGTCGCTCGTGCACGACGTCGCCGGGGGCAAGCCGGAGCAGGCCAACGAGAACATCAGGCGTTGGGCTCCCACCGTCACCGCCGGAAGGGAGGCCGCCTTGCTTGTCGCGATGGTCGAGCACGCGCATAGCTGTTCTCAGCGCCTGACCCACATCCGCGATGAATCGGCCAATGGCCGTCCGTTGCGGTCTGTCGACGAGCTTCGACGAATCGCTTTTCTCACGACCGTGGTCTGCAACGAGGTTGCCGCTGCCGCCATGCCCTGACTGAAGAAGGCGGCTCGAACTTCGTTCACGTCTGCCCTCGTGACAGCACCTCGAGTCAGACGCCGGCGAGAACTGTTCCTTCGCGCAGTGCGGCGCGCACAACACCTGGAACGCTCGCTTCTTCGTCGAGATGCGCCGGGTCGACGACGGTGATTTCAACGGGTACCGGGAGGTCGCGTAGCTCGTTGAGAACACGGACGGCGGCGTCGTGGCGGCGACCGACGATCGGCATGACCACGAGCAGGTCGATGTCGGAGTCGGGTCCGTCATAGCCCCGAGCGACCGAGCCGTAGAGCACGACCTTGCTGGCACCGCACCGCTCGACGATGCGGTCTGCGACTCGTGGGGCCCAAACGGCAAGTGACTCGCCGTCGTACAAGACCTTGCCGTTCCTCACCTCCACACGCTCCGTGCTCACCCGCCCATTCTGGCTTGTGGCTTCGCACGTCCATACCGAGTATTCCAGTGGTCGGGCGTCTGCTGGAATAGCGACGTCCACGATTCCAGTACTCGGCCCAAGTCTGGAACAGCGGAGCCGAACGGCTCCTCGCGGTGCCGGCCTTCTGTCT
The DNA here is from genome assembly GCA_031405995.1 of Acidobacteriota bacterium. Taxonomy (GTDB): domain Bacteria; phylum Acidobacteriota; class Vicinamibacteria; order Vicinamibacterales; family SCN-69-37; genus JANOGJ01. Next base: position 2,115 of record JANOGJ010000611.1, on the reverse strand, counting down.
ACTTGCGAATAGCTCGCATCCATGCGGGCGGTAGCGCTCCGTGGACCAGAAGAGCATCGCCGACTCGAACTCGGCGCAAGGTGCTTGGTGACAGGAACGGCACCGCCGTTGACGGGCTCCGATCAGGCAGACGTGCGCCGCCGTTGGCTCCACTCCACTCGTCAAGCTCGCTGCGAACGTGTTCGTCGCCGACCAGGGCGCTGATGTACTCGATGGTCGACAGGTCGCTGAGGCCGCTCGGGAAGATCAGCTTGGTGCGGTGGTTGGTCAGCACGTTGTCGGCGTCCTTGCCGTAGGCCTGATCGAGCTGGGCCTTCGACTGCCAGACGGTTACCAGCTGGATGCCAGCTCCCGTGATCGTCGCCGCCCATTGCGGGAGCTTTGGCAGCGGCGTGTTGGCGGCCTCGTCGAGCACGACCAGGAGACGCGGGTCGATCGGTGCGCCCTGTCGGTTGTACCGCTCGAAGGCCTGAGCGATGAGGTCGTGCAGCAAGGCGGCGAAGACCACACCAACACGGCTCTCGTCGCCGAGCGGTGCGCACAGGTACAGCGTGTTCGATCCTGAGCAGAGCCAGTCGAGCGTGATCTCGCAGCCCTCGGCGCTCGCGGCGAGGCCGGGGTCCGTCCATGGCCACACGGCGTTGCGGGCCGTCGCGTAGACGCTCGAAGTTGTTCGTGGGTCGGTCGACCATTGGCCGTGGAGCCAGCCACGAACCTGCTTCGCAGCGAGTGCGATCGACTCATCCTCGTGGTCGGTCAGCAGCCGAACGAGTGGCGACAGCGTGCCGGTGTTCTCACCATCCGGGCGGTCCATCTCGACCACCCATCGGACGACGTTGCGCATCGAGTGGCCCTTGGTGTTCGCCGCCACCCACAGCATCGCCGCGATCAGCTGCTCCGCCTGGCCGCGCCAGAAGCGATCGGACGGTCCGTCGTCGCCTCCTGATCGGGCGAGGAGTTGCGCCGCAGCCAGCGCGCCGGACAACGACTTCGCCGACCGTAAAGGGCTCCATGTCGCGCACGGCGTGCCGCTGATCCCGATCGGGTCGAAGACCCTGACCTCGCCGATGGCTCGGCGGCGTTCAAGCGTTGCGCGCATCAGGTCGGTCTTCACCGACGACACAACCGCCGGGCCGTCCCACGCGTTCACGCTCTCGATCAGACGTGTCGTCTTGCCGGACTGGCTGGGGCCGAAGAGAAGGACGGCACCTCGCACGCCTCGACTGCCTCGGAACGACTCGCCCTCGGTCATCAGAACTCGCCGTCCCCATCGACCCAGGACCAGCCGGCCAGGTTCAGTCTCTCGACTGAGAAGCGGCGCGAGGTCTTTCGTGGTCGCCAACCTTGGCTGTGCATCGACGCCAACGCGACGACGACGGTCGATCGGCTCGTGCCGACGCTGTCGGTACTTCAGCCACAGCACGAGCGCTCCAAGAGCAGCGGCGAGGACAACGGCCACGCTGAGCCAGTAGAGCACCGGGCCTGGCAGATTCGATGCTGCCGGCTTGGCCCACGCACGACGCGGGTCGTTCCAGTGCTTCGGCAACTGCCGCAGCGCAGAGAACGACTCAGCGAGTCCCGCGCCCAACGAACGCTGCCGACCGACGAGCGCGGCGAGTGAGGCCGCGAGCCAATGACCAGTGCTGACGACTGCGAGAGCGATGACCGCCCCGAGCGCCAGAGTCCCGAGAGGATCGGGACCGTTGTCGTGAGGTGCGTTCATGGGAGCTCCAGGGGTTCGAGGTAGTCGATTGCTGCGGTCTTCGCGTGGCTTCGGCCGAGTGAGCGCACGAGGTGCTCCAGGTGGAAGTCACGGTCGGTGAAGTCCTGTGTTGTGACGACGGTGTAGATGCGGTTCTCGTGGGTGCCACGGGTGATGGCCGTGTAGCCGACCTCGGCGTACAGGGCGTCATCGCCCAGCAGCAGCGCTACCTCGCACGTGAGCCCCTGCGTCTTGTGGACCGTGCGGGCGTACGCGTGGCGCAGGTGGTCGGCGACGTAGTCGAGTGGCAGACGCACCTCACGGCCGTCGGCGAAGCTGACGTGGACCCGGTGCTCGTCGGCCCCGGTGATCGTGCCGACGTCGCCGTTGAGGATGCCGAGGTCGTAGCGGTT
>JANOGJ010000609.1:0-11350 GCA_031405995.1 Acidobacteriota bacterium | reverse complement strand
TGGGCCGTGGGTGGTCGGTGACCAGGACACAGAAGCCGCAAACAGGTTGGGAAGGTGTATTGTCACCGGAGGTACCGCAACGTGCCAACCAATATGGGACTCTGCGGTCGTAGAGGACACTTCAACCGTTCACAGATGGAGAATTCGTGGCAAACAAGCCAAGATCAGTTACGACGCGATAACTGGTGCTCCGTACTGCGATGACGGCGAGTACAACGACTACTATCTCGACGGTAACAAGGTCTTCTCTGATCAGTTACCGTGCCGCAGGGACGATGACAGCGACAGCTACTCACCGGACGATTCAGAACCTGACACAGACTGCGATGACGGCAATAACCAGATCTACCCCGGCGCCTACGACACAAATCCTCAGTGCGGTTCACAGGACCCATGGACGTGCGGCGACGACTACAACTGCAATGGGATTCAGGACTGCAACGAAATTTCTGCAGTCTGTTCTAACTCGCCGATCGTGATTGATGTTTCAGGCAACGGCTTCTTACTCACGGACCGTTCACAGGGCGTGAGGTTCGATCTTGACCGAGACGGTCGACGCGAACAGCTTCCCTGGACGGATCGGAATGGAGACGATGTCTGGTTGACTCTCGACCGGAACGGGAACGGCTTGGTCGATGACGGAGGCGAATTGTTCGGCAACTACACTCCCCAGCCACCCTCGCAGGATCGGAATGGATTCCTGGCTCTGGCGGTGTTTGATGGGCGAGTTGCCGGCGGCAATGGGGATGGCTGGATTGATCAGGCAGACCCCGTGTTTCAGCGGTTGCGTCTGTGGAGGGATTCAAATCACGACGGGGTATCCCAGCCCGTTGAGCTCAGAAGTCTCGGAACGGTCGGTGTCCGACGAATCGCCCTTCAGTTCCGGGAGTTCCTGAGAGTCGACCAGTTCGGCAACTGGTTCCGTTTCGGGGCCCGGATCTTCGATGGTCGGAATCGAGATATCGGCGCCTGGGCGTTCGATGTGTTTCTCGACTATCCGACGAACCAGCTACCGCCAGGTCCGAGTCGGAGACGGGCGCACGCGGAGAGGATTGGGAAGTAGGGCACTGGGGGGACAGCCGTGCGCCTGCCTTCGGCAGTGAATCGGAGAACGCTCGCTATCGTCTTCGCGACATTCGGCGTAGCGGTCTTGGCGATCGCTGAATATCGCCAGAATGTTCGCATCGCTGGCCTTGAAACAAGACTCGGTTCTCAGCCGTCGCCGGCGGGGCGGAGCCGGGCCCAAGGTATCGCGGCGCCCCAGCTGCCGCCCGAACCAGTGGCACTCGCCGGGGCCACACTGAAGGGTAATCCTGCGGCGAAGGTAGCACTGATCGAGTACTCCGACTTCCAGTGCCCGTTCTGCGGCAAGTTCGCCCGGGAGACCCTGCCAATGATCGAGAAGGTCTACATCGAGCCGGGCAAAGTGCTGCTCGCGTTCAAGCACCTGCCACTTCAGAGCATTCATCCGTTCGCTGCAAAAGCGTCCGAAGCCGCACTGTGCGCTGGCCGTGAGGGCAAGTTCTGGCTCATGCACGACAAGCTGTTCGAGGGTCCCGTTGGCCTCGATACTCCAAGCTTGCTCATTTCAGGGGACTCAATCGGTGTGGAATCGCGGGCATTTCGTTCTTGTCTCGCGGACGGTGAAACGGCTTCCCAGGTTCGCGCGGATGCGGAGGAAGCAAGAAGACTTGGAATCACCGGCACGCCGGCATTCCTGTACGGTGAGCTGAAGAATGGCGCGGTCAACGTCGTGGGTCGAATCTCCGGGGCCAGAGAGTTCGACGAGTTCCGACTTGCTCTCGATCGCCTGCTCGGGGCTGCGCAAGCGCGATAGGCGGGATCATGGTGATTCAGGATAGGCAGGCCTAGCCAACCCATTTCACCCAATCGTGAACTTGCCCTTGTCCATGACCTTACTTCCATCCACCCAGATGTCGAACTCGGTGCCGACGACGTCGATGTGGGTGGACGACCACCAGGTGGCGCCCGTGTGCGCGCCGTACGGATTGCCGAACGCGATGTGCACGCCGGGGAACTTCTCGTCCTGCAAAATGTGGCCGATAACCGACGTCAAGCCGATGTTCGTGCCGATGGCGAACTCGCCGACCCGGTCGCTGTTCTCGTCCGTGTGCGTGTAGCGCCAGAAGTCGTCGCGCAGCGCCGCGTTCGGCGACGTCGCGCTGACAAGCCGGCTTTTCTCGATCTCGATGGTGAGCGGCGTGGCCCTGAGCGAGCCGTACCGATCGCACAGCCAGTCGCCGACGACGCCGTCGATGACGAAGGTGCCGTTGACCTCGCCCGGACAGGTGAACACCTCGCCGCCCGGCAGGTTGCCCCACTTCTCAGGAGAGATGAGTCCGCTCGTCTTGACCCAGCGCAGCGCCGGATCGAGCGTCGCGGTGATGTCGCTGCCGGCCGGTGTCGTCGCGCGAATCGTCCTGGCCCGGCTGACGATGTCGAGCACGCGCGTGCTGAGGCGGTCGACCTCGCGATAGTCGGCGCGCATGCCGTCCTTCATGATCTGCTCGGTGATGTTCACCATGTGGCCGTGCCGCATGCGACGTCGATTGACGATGTCCGTCATCTGCATGCGCGACGCCAGCTCGTTGGCCTGGACGCGTGAGGCGAAGATGCTGACGGCGCTCAGCTCCATGTCGGCCGCGATCTCCGACGGCAGGGCGACCAGCGGCCGGGCCGCCACATCCTCGAGCACGAACAGCCGGTACGGCGCGCCGACATCGTCGATCTCGGCCACGAGCGCCGCGGCAATGGCGCGACACGCCTCGTCCGTGATCACGGTCACGCGCTCGTGCGGCTGGACGTTGAGACACACTCGGATCGCGTTCCTGGCGCCGGGCTGCAATTCAGAGTCCTTGCTTCGTTTCATTGACCATGAACTCCACCACCGCGCGCAAATCGCCGCCCGCCTCGGCGTGCGCGCGCAACTGCCGGTCCGCGCCCGTGCCGTGGTCCAGAATCCACCGGATGTGCGTCACCTCTTCCCGGCTATCCAGCTCATCCAGCACATCGTCCACGAAATCCAGGTATTCCAAAATCAACTCGCGCTCGGGCACCTCGCGCTCGCGGCCGAAATCGATGAGCATGCCGTCGATGCCGTACCGGGCGGCGCGCCACTTGTTTTCCATGATCAGGGCGCGGCCGTACTGGCGCCAGCTCTGGTTGCGCGCGTGCAGGCGGTGCAATTTGACAACAGTTGCCTGGACGAGCGCGGCCAGCGCGATCGTCTCCTCGACGCGCATCGGCAGGTCGCAGATGCGGACTTCGATGGTGCTGAAGAACGGGTGCGGGCGCACGTCCCACCAGATCCGCTTGGCGTTGTCCATGCAGTGCGTGCGGACGAGCAGGTTGACCAGGTTCTCGTAGTCGGACCAGGAGCTGAACGTATCGGGGATGCCCGTCCGCGGAAATCGATCGAAGACCTTCGAGCGATAGGACTTGAGGCCGGTGTTCATGCCCGTCCAGAACGGCGAGCTGGTGGAGAGCGCCAGCAGGTGCGGCAGGAAGAACCGCATCTGGTTCATCAACTGGATGAGCGTCTCCTTGTCCTCGATGCCGACGTGGATGTGCAGGCCAAAGATTAGATTGGCGCGCGCCACGATCTGCATGTCCTCGACGACCTGCAGGTACCGCTCGTCGGGATAGATGTCCTGCACGCGCCAGTCGGCGAAGGGGTGGGTGGCGCCGGCGACGAGCTTCAGGCCGGCTTCCTCGGTCAGCCGGATCATGTTGCGCCGCAGATCCTTCAGGTCGAGCGCGGCCTCTTTGACCGTCTTGCACACGCCCGTGCCGACTTCGATGACCGACTGGTGCATCTCGGCTTTGACGCGCTCCTGGAGCTGGCGTTTGCCCTTCTCGAGGATCTCCATCTCGATGTGGGAGCGGAGGTCGTACGTGACTGGATCGATCGTCTGGTACTCCTCCTCGATGCCGAGCGTGAAGGTGGGTGGAATCATTTGAGGAACTCGTCCCAGCGGTACCGCCCTGTCGCGGGCGGCGCGAGTGCCTGTTCCACCGCGAGGTCGGCCACGGAGCGCACGATCCAGTCGAAGCTCTCCTGGCCCACCGAATGCACGTCGGCGTCGGGCGCGGGATTCATGAAGTCGATGGCGTAGGGAATGCCGCGTTCGACGGCGAACTCCACCGTGTTCAGGTCGTAGCCGAGCGCGCGGCAGAGCGTCAGGGCGTCGCGCTCCACGCGCTCGAGGAGCGTCTGATCGTAGACGGGCGGGTTCCTCACGTAGCGGTCCGCGTGCGGCGCCCGGGGATCGTACGGCATGATCCGCACCGCCCGCTGGCCGACGACGTAGCAGCGGAAGTACTCCTGGAAGTCGACCGCGCGCTGGAGCGTCATGCAGAGGTCGCGCGATCGATCGTAGGCGGCGAAGAACTCGGCGCGGGAGTCCACCTTCGTCACGTCGCGCCACCCTCCGCCGTCGAAGGGCTTCAGGAACGCCGGAAAACCGACGTAGTCGAAGACGGCGTCCCACTCGAGCGGAAAGCGCAGGTTGCGCAGCGACTTGTCCGTCGTGTTCGGCGGCGGTTGCTTGTGCGGCAGGAGCACCGTCGGCGGCACCGCCACGCCGAGCCGCGCGGCCAGCGCGAAGTTGAAGAACTTGTCGTCGGCGCTCCACCAGAACGGGTTGTTGATGACCGTCGTACCCGCGAGCGCGCAGTTCTTGAGGTACGCGCGATAGAACGGGACGTCGTGCGAGATGCGGTCCACGATGACGCGATAGCGGTAGGGCTCGTCCATCAGGACGGCGCCGATGACGATGGCCTCGGCCGAGACGCCCGGCACGTTCATGGCATTGATGCGATTGACAAGGGCCGGCGGGAAGGTCTCTTCCATGCCGAAGAGCACGCCGATGCGATTACTCATATGTGCAAAGACATGTTAATGGGGCAATGAGGCAATGAGGCAATGGGGCCCTTCGACTTCGCTCAGGGCAGGCAATTACGGAATGTAGGCCGCAGCCATTTTGCGCCATTCGGGCCAGTCATGGATGGAGCCGTCGCCCCAGACGTGACAGCTCACGGGGACGCCCTTTTCCCCGAGCAGGCGCGCGGCGAGTTCGGTTTCTGGCCGGCAGCCGTCCTCCTCGCCCGTGACGAGCACCCACTTATTCTGCCGGTACTGATCCAGATAGGCCGCGTCGGAGAGCTCCGGCAGGAAGTGCGGCGGACAAAGGAGGTAGGCGTCCTGATCGTAGTAGCCGTTCAGAAATCGGCCGATGTCGAACGCGCCACCCATCGTGATGCACGACGTGAACCGCTCCGGATGCCTCAGCGCCATCGTCAGCGCGTGGTACCCGCCGAAGGAGCACCCGGTGAGGCCGATCGTCGCCGCGCCGTTCGTCTGGACCACGAAGGGGACGACTTCCTCGATGAGGTACCGCTCGTAGGCGAGGTAGCGCTCGAGCCGCGCGCGCGGATGGCGTTCCTTCGCGTAGAAGGTCTCCATGTCCACGGTCGTGACGCAGAAGAGCTGGACGTCGCCGGCTTCGAGCTTGCCGGCGATGGCGTCCACCATGCCGCGGTCCTCGTAGTCGAAGTAGGCGCCGCCGGAGGTAGGGAACACGATCATCGGCCGGCCGGCGTGGCCGAACACGAGCAGGTCCATGTCGCGGCCGAGGTGGCTCGACTGCTGGCGATGATGGGAGCGATGCATCCGAACGAGTTTATGTCTAAGGCTCAAGATCCAAGAAGCGTTACCGCTCGGTGACGACCAGCCGGATCGTCGGGTTCTTGTATTCCCACTGCACGGCCGCTTCGAGAAAGCGAAGCGCCATGACCCGTTCCGTCTTCGCGTCGATCGGAAACACGCTGCCGTCCGCTACTTTCGGATGCGCCTGGCGGAACGAGGTCAGGAATGTGCGGTAACCCTCGGCGCGTTCAGCCTGATCGGCGACGCCTTTCGACGCAAAGACGCCGAAGCGGATCGCGAGACCAGCCACGAGCAGCGCGACCGCGGCCTGGCGGGCGAGCGAGCCTATCCGGCCGCTGAGCCGGGCGTCGAGCGCCGCGAGGCCCTCCGCGAGGAGCATGGCGAGGCCGAGCGCCGGCAGGTACATGTAGCGCCCGGTCGTGCCGCTCGAGACGAAGAGCGCGAACGGCAGGATCGCCAGGACCATCCAGGCCGCCCCGAGCTTCGCCCTCGGCGTGCCTCGCAGGGCGATCGAGACCAGCACGATCGCGATAAGCACGTAGGAAATCCAATGCCGCTCGCCGACGTACAGCGCGGCGATGTACTCGAACGTATTCCGGATGACGTGCCATCCGATCCGGTACTGGCCCTCCGCGACGATGTAGTGCCGGGAGTTGACGTAGAGATCGACGGCCAGATAGGTGGCGAGCAGGACGACGAAGGGCCCGTACGCGCGGACGGCGCCGGTCCATGACCAGCGCGATCGCGCGCCACTCCTCGTATGGACCCAGTTCGCTAGCATGAGCAGCGGAAAGAACACAGCCGAGCTTTCATGGGTCAGGAGCGCGAGCGCGAACGTCGTCGCGGCAATCGCGTGCCACGCCCGCGCCCCGGACCGGATGAACCGCACGAACGCGTAAATGCTCGCGCACCCGAAGAATGCGCCGATCGCCTCGGCCAGGGCGCCCACCCACGCGACGGCCGCGACTGCTCCGGGCTGGACCACGAACAGCAGCGCGGCGACGAACGCAAACACGCGCCGGGTGCCGAGCACCGAAGCGACCAGATATACCAGCAGCCCGTTCGCGGCGTGCAAGACGATGTTGGCGACGTGGAACGCGCGAGGGGATCCGTCGAACAGCGGCGACGCGATCCAGAAATAGAGCTCAATCACCGGCCGGTAGAAATGGCTCTTGTCGGAGAGGTGGAGCAGGTCGCTCGGATGGAAGGTCCACCTGGTGACCAGCCACTGAAAGTCGTCGTCGAAAAAATACGACGGAACGGCCTCGCCGTAGATGACGGCGACCGCGCCGACGATGGCCAGGACGGCAAGAGCGCGGCGCACGAACGGTTCTACCGTCCTCCGCCCCCGCCACGACGTCCACCTGCCGGCGGGCCGGCCGCCTCGATGTCGATCGGCCGCCCGTCGACGAAGACATGACGCACCGTGCCGCCGTCGAACAAGTCGCCCTGCGTGACGACAAGGTTCGCGATTTTGCCTTTCTCGATCGATCCGATCCGATCGGAGGCGCCCGCCAGGCGAGCCGCGTCGATCGTCAGCGCGCGAAGCGCGGCGTCGGCCGCGAGGCCGCCGTCCTTGATCGCGCGGCCGGCGTTGCGTACGAAGTCGGCGGCGCTGGCGCCGCCGGACGTCAGCGCGAACGGGATGCCCGCCTGCGCGAGGGCGGCCGGCACTTTCGGCGCGTTCTGCTGCGCCTTGAGCTGAGCCAGCGACGGACCGCCGGCGGCGCCGCCGCGTCCGCCGGCACCACCACCCGCGCCCGCGCCGCCGCCGCGACCGCCGGGGAAGTTGAGGCTCAGAATCACGCGCGCCTTCGCCTTCTGCAGCTCGGCAATCCGCTCCGCCGCCCCGGACGCGCCAACGACGATCGGATCCAGGTTGAACTCGGCGGCCATGGCGAGCACGCGATCGATCTCGCGCGGTTCAGCCGCGTCGAAGGCCGCCGGCATCTGCCGGGCGAGCGCGGGCTGCAGGGCGTTCAGCGCCGGTTCCATGACCGGCCGCGGTCCGCGTCCGCCCGTGCGCGTGTAGTGCGCGGCCGCGTCGCGCTGCCACTGGGCGTCGAGCAGGCCCTGGCGCGTGAACGCGATCGACCCGAGCAGGGAGTTGGGATAGCCCTGGCCGCCGCTACGGCCCGCCATGTTGATGTGCATCGCCACGGGCGACTTCACGACGGCAAGACCCTTGCGGTAGTCCGCGATCGTGCTGATCTGCGGGTCGTCAGGCGGAATCACGACGTTCACCAGCGCGCTCTGGCCCTTGAAGATCCCTGAGCTCGGCACCGCCAGCACGGACGTCACGCCCGCGCTCGCCAGTTGGTTCAGCGCCGGTGCCGACGAACGGAGGTTGTCCCCGGCCATGAAATCCGGCCGCAGGATCAGCGAGCGCTTGGCGCGTTCGGCGTCCTCGAGCGTCGCGAAGGTCGTGGCCGCGGCCCCGCCTCCGCCTCCGCGGCCCCCGGCCGCTACGGCGGGACCGGGACCGGTCTCGCCGGTCTCGATCGGCGCGTCGTTCGTCATGTCGATGAGGCCCGGATACACGTTCATGCCGGTCGCATCGATCACGATCGCGTCGGAAGGCACGGTCACCGCGGCGCCGACCTCGTCGATCACGCCGTTGCGGATGACGACCGTGGCGTTGTCGACCGGTGCGCCCGCGGCTGTGAAGATCCGCGCGCCTTTCACGGCGTACACGGAGGCGACGGGCGCGCTCGCGCCCAGCGGATCGAACGTCAGCGTGGCGGCCAGCAGGGCGCCGGTGGAAAGGGTCAGAAGTCGAGTGTGGGTATGCATGGTTACTGCCGGCTCATGTAGCGCTTGAACAGGTCCGTGTGCTTGCTATCGAGCGGGATGTCGCGGCCCGCGATCACGACGTGCTGGATGCGCGACCGGATTTCCAGCGGATCGCCGGAGATGATCACGAGGTTCGCGAGCTTGCCGGGCTCGAGGCTGCCCACGACCTTGTCGGCGCCGAAGATTTTCGCGGCGTTGATCGTCAGCGCTTTGATCGCTTCGTCGCGGTTCAGCCCCCACGCCACGGACATCGCGGCCTGGAACGGGATCAGGCGCGATCCGTCGTAGCCGCCGCTCGAGAACGCGAAGACCACGCCGGCCTTCGACAACTCGCCGGCCGCCTGGTAATTCGCCGCGTGGAACGTATCTTCGCCCTGCGGCATCGTCAGGATGTTGCCGAGAATAACGGGCACGTTCTTCGCCTTGAGCAGTTCGGCCGACGCCACCGCGGCGGCCGGATTCGTGCGGATGACGATGTTCACGCCGGAGCGCTCCGCCCAGCCGATCGCGTCTCGAATAGCGGCTTCGGTCCCGGCTTGCACGAACATCGGCTGGCGCTTCGTCACGATCGGCACGAGCGGCTCGAGGTTCCAGTCCATCGCCCGGTTGGGATTCGCGCCGTAGGCCCTGGCCTGCTGCATGAACTTGTCGAGCTCCTGAAGCGCATTGCCCGCAGCCGGCGGCGCTGCGCCGCCCCCGCCCCCGCGTCCGCCGCCCCCGCCGCCGGGGAAGGACATCGCGATGCCGGTGACCGGCCGCACGGTGTTCTCTTCCCACGTCCAGCCGTCGAGGTTCATGAGCGGCACGTCGCCCGTGAGCGTGCCGCTGCCCATGAAGATGGCCGCGCTCGTGATGCCTTCGACGCGCGCGATCGGAATCGCGTCGCTATCCGACTGATAGGCGGTGCGCGTGCGCAGCATCTGGTTGAAGGCCAGCATCTCGCTCGTGTCTTCGTAGTTGCGGACGCCCGGCTCGTTGATGCCGAGGTCCGTGCCCGCGTCGATGAAGCCCGGATATACGCTGGCGCCGCGCGCGTCGATCACCTTGCCGCCTGACGGCAGCGAGACGTTCGCGCCCATTGCCGCGATCTTGTTGCCGCGGATGACGATCGAGCCTTTCTCGATGACCGGGCCGGTCACCGGCACGATGCGCGCGTTCGTGATCGCCCACGCGGGACCGGCCGCGTTCAGTCTCACGTCGAACGGCTGGCTCTCGATGTTGAACAGGTTGGCGGGTGTGGCCGCCGCGCCTCCGCCTCCGCCCCCTCCGGGCGCTGCGGCCAGCGTCGCCTTTTCCTTGGCGACCATGTCGAGGCGCGCGACTTCCTGCACGCGGTCGTAGTACGCGATGCCGTCGATGTACGTCTTCTCGACGATGGCGTAGGTGCTGAGCGGATGGTGCGACCAGATGACGACGTCGGCGTCCTTGCCGACCTCGAGCGAGCCGACGCGCGAATCGATCCGCAACTGCCTCGCCGGATTCATCGTGACGAGCGCCATCGCCTGGTCGTCGTTCATGTCGCCCCAGCGCACGGACTTGGCGGCCTCGGTGTTGAGGCGGCGCGCGTGCTCGGCGCTGTCGGAGTTGATCGAGACGCTGACGCCCTTGGCGGTCATGATCGACGCGTTGCCGGGAATCGCGTCCTCGGCTTCGATCTTGTAGCCCCACCAGTCGGAGAACGTGGAGCCGCCGGCGCCGTGCGCCGCCATTTCCTTGGCGACCTTGTAGCCCTCGAGGACATGCTGGAAGGTGGCCACCTTGAAGCCCATCTCGTCGGCCAGGCGGATCATCATGAGGATCTCGTCGGCGCGGTACGAGTGGCAGTGGACGAGGCGCTTACCCTCGAGGATCTCGACGAGCGCTTCGAGCTGCAAGTCGCGCCGGGGCGCCATCACGTCCTGGTTGGCCGCCTTGGCCTTGGTGTAGTCCTGCCAGGCGCGCTGGTAGACCTTGGCGCGCGTGAACGCGTCGCGGATGACGAACTCGACGCCCTGGCGCGTGGCCGGGTATCGGCGCGGCGTCGGCTGATTGGCGCCGGGGCGCTTCGGGTTCTCGCCGAGCGCGAACTTGATGCCGGGCAGCGCGCCGAAGAGCAGGTCCTCGCCCTTCTTTGCGCCCCAGCGCAGCTTGATCGTGACGCTCTTGCCGCCGATGGGATTCGCGCTGCCGTGCAGGATGTTGGCGACGGTCAAGCCGCCGGCCAGGTCGCGCTGGATCGAGATGTCGGTCGGGTTGAGCACGTCGCCCATGCCGGTCATCGAGCTCACCGCCGTGCCGCCTTCGTTGATGGCGTCGTTGGCGATGTGCGAGTGCGCGTCGATGATGCCGGGCGACACGAACTTGCCCGTGGCATCGACGACCGTGGCGCCGGCGGGAATCTGAACGTTGGCGCCCAGGGCCGCGATCTTGCCGTCGCGGAAGACGATGGTGCCGTTCGGGATCGTGCCGCGGGTCACGGTGACGAGCGTCCCGCCGCGAATCGCGACGACACCCGGCGCGCCGGCCTGGGCGCTCGGCCGCGCCGACAGCAACGACTGGGCGGGCAGCAGCGCGGCGGCCAGCGCCGCCATCGTGACCAATATCGGACGCAGATTTCGGCGAATCACAGTGCCTCCAGCATTCAGGAACGGCGAATTGGAGGCTCACTCTAGCGTACGGGGCGAGGCTCCGGCCAGCACGAGCTCCAGGCCCGATCCCCGCCCGACCGCGTGCACGTGACGTACACTTGGCGCGTCGGACGGAACACCCATCTCGTCATCGCGCCTTCCAGGTGAGGGGGCAGCGCATGCATCTGCAGCAGACCGTGCTCGTCATCCTGCGATTTCCTCCCGAAGGCATCGCCGGCGCGCTCTCGGCCGTCGAGGAAGC
>JANOGJ010000602.1:0-1748 GCA_031405995.1 Acidobacteriota bacterium | reverse complement strand
AGCACGGAGATCACGCTGGGCACGTCGGCCCGCGTCGAGATGGGCCGCAGCTTCAAGCTCGGCGCGATTCGGCTGACCGAGCGATTCGCGCGGCACGACCCGATGACGCGATCCGACGAGCGCCGCCTCGTGCGGCACATCCGCCGGGAAACGCGCGCCTACCTCGCGCAGATTCGCCGGCGCGGCTTCGAGCGGGTCATCGGCACGTCGGGCACGATTCAGGCGCTCGGCTCGCTCGCCCTGGGCGCGCGGCGCCGGCCGGGCGACGTCCGCCGGCTGACCGTCAGCGCCGCGGCGATCGGCCGCCTGCGGCACAAGCTGGTCGACATGTCGCTCAGCGAACGCCTGGCCGTACCCGGGCTGGACCCTCGGCGCGCCGACCTGGCCTCCGTCGGCGGCGTCCTGCTCGACTCGCTCCTCACTGATTTGGGCGCGTCCGACATCACGCTCAGCGATTTCGCGCTCCGTGAGGGCCTCGTGCTCGACTACATCGCGCGCAATCCCAAGCACATCCGCACGGCCGAGCGGTACCCCGACGTCCGGCGGCGGAGCGTCATCGAGCTGGCCGAGCGGTGCAACTACCGCGTGGCGCACGCCCAGCAAGTGGCTCGCCTGGCGCTCGCGTTGTTCGACGCCACCCGCCGCCGCCACGCGCTCGGGCGCCGCGAACGCGAGTGGCTCGAATACGCCGCGCTGCTGCACGACGTCGGCGAGCACATCAGCTACGAAGGCCACCACAAACATTCCTACTACTTGATCAAGCACGGCGACCTGCGCGGCTTCGACCCCGAGGAGATTGAGGTCATGGCGCTCGTGGCGCGCTACCATCGTCAGAGCACCCCGAAGCGGACGCACAACGGCTACTCGGACCTGCTGCGCGCGCGGCGGCGCACGGTGAAGCTCCTGGGCGCCCTCGTCCGCCTCGCCGAAGGCCTCGAGCGGAGCCACTCGCAGGTGGTGGCCGGCATCGCGGCGGCCGAAACGCCGGCCGGCCTCCGGCTGCGGCTCACCCTCAGCGCACGGGGGGACGCCGAGTTGGAACTCTGGGCGGCCCGCCGCCATGCCGCGCCGCTCGCGGCCCTGCTCAAGACCGAGATGCAGTTCGAGATCGCGCCGGAATCGACCACCAGGAAGGACGCCACGGCTCATGCTGACGACGCTCGCCACGCCGCACACCTACCCGGGACGCCTGTTCGTCGTCGAAGGCATCGACGGATCCGGCAAGACGACCCAGCTCGCCTTGCTGGCCAAGTGGCTGGTGGCGCGCGGGCACCGGGTGTTCGTCACTGAGTGGAACTCGTCGGCGCTCGTCAAGGCGGCGACCAAGGCCGGGAAGAAGAAGAACGCGCTGACGCCGATGACGTTCAGCCTGCTGCACGCCACTGATTTCGCCGACCGGTTGCTCTACAAGATCATCCCGCCGCTCAAGGCCGGGATGATCGTCCTCGCCGATCGCTACGCCTACACGGCGTTCGCGCGCGACGTGGCGCGCGGCGTCGATCGGCAGTGGGTGCGCGACCTGTACAGCTTCGCCGTGCGGCCGGACCTCGCGGTCTACTTCCGGGTGCCGATCGACGTGTCGCTCGACCGGCTGCTCGCCCGCCGCGTCAAGCTCAAGTTTTATGAGGCCGGCATGGACATGGGCTGGAGCGCGAATCCGACCGAGAGCTTCCGCCTGTTCCAGTCCAAAGTCCTGGACGAGTACACCCGGATTGTCCCTGAGCACGAGCTGGCGGTGATCGACGCGG
>JANOGJ010000575.1:0-3560 GCA_031405995.1 Acidobacteriota bacterium | reverse complement strand
AAAACTCTGGGGACTTCCTCTCAACGGGGTTCGTACCGGGTTGTGTGTAAACCCCCCGGTACTTTCCCTCTCCGGGTTCCGTTGTGTTACCCACTTATGTGGGAACGACCCCCTATCAGGAGTCACCATGCGTCGGTTGCTTAGCGCCGCCACGCTGCTAGTTGCCGCTTCATCCGCCACCGCCCTCGCGCAAACCAACAATCAGTTGGACCCGCCCACGATCGTCACGCAGGGCGCGCGGCTCTGACCGCCGCCGGCGTGCCGGCCGACGCCATTCGAACGAGCGGATTCACCCTCCAGCCTGAGATGGAGTACGCCGGACGGCCGAGCGTCAGGAACTACGTCGTCAGGAATCAGATCGAAGTGCGCGTGGACGATCTCGACAAGCTCGGCGACGTCATCGACGCGGCCAACAGCCCGAAGAACGTCGTGATTACGATCGGCTCGCCGCGCTACGACTTGAAGAACCGGGAAGCGGCCGAACTGGAGGCGAGCAGCCTGGCGGTGAAGAGCGCGATGGCCCGCGCGCGCGCGTTGGCGGCTGGTGCCGGGCAGACCCTCGGACCGGTCTTGAAGATTCAGCAGGGCACGATCGGCATGGCCCCGCCGCCGCAGCCGATGTTCAGGACTCAAACGGCGGTGACCGGCGGGCGCGGCGGCGGTGCCGAGACCATCGAGACGCCGATTACGCCAGGCGAGCTCGAGATTCGCGCGTCGGTAACGCTGACGGTTGCGATTCGGTAAGTTCGGGTTTGGCGACCTGACGCAGCGTCAGCGCGAGTTGGTTGGGCACCTCGATCTCCTTGGTGGTGCTGACGCCCATCTCCTTGAACCGGCGCGCGCCTGGCACCACCTTCTGTTCGAGCGAGCCGACGAACCGGTCGTAGCTGTCCCCCGTCTGCTTGATGCTTCGCCGCACGTCCTCGAGGTGCTCGAACATCGTCGCGAGCCGATCGTAAAGGTCGCGGCCCACCTGGCGGATTTCCTCGGCGTTCGCCGCCAGTTGCTGCTGTTTCCAGCCTGAGGCGACGGCCATGAGCAACGCGAGCAGCGTCATCGGCGTCGCCGGGATCACGCGCATCGCCGCCGCCTGATCGAGCAGCGTCCCGTCCTGCTCGAACGCCGCCGCGAGCAGTGGCTCGAGCGGCAGGAACATCACGACGAACTCCGGCGACGGTTGGAACTGCTTCCAGTATTCCTTGGCGCCGAGCCCGCGGATGTGGTCGCGCACCTGCCGCGTGTGCGTGGCGATCAAGTCGTCCCGCGCGGCATCGGACCGGGCGTTGGTCGCCGACAGATACGCGTCGATCGGCACCTTCGCGTCGATGACGATGCTCGCGCCGCCGGGCAGCTTGACGATGATGTCGGGCGTCTGGCGGGCGCCTTCGCCGGTCGTGACCGATTCCTTCTCGATGAAGTCGCACTGCTCGAGCATGCCGGCGACTTCGATGATGCGCCGGAGCTGGATTTCGCCCCACCGGCCACGCACGTTCGGAGACTGCAGTGAGCGGGACAAGCCCTCGGTCGCCGCGCGGAGTTGCTCTCCCGACCTCGCCAGCGTGCCCAGCTGCGAACCGAGAGCGCGTTCGGAGCCCTCACGCGCCTTGTCCACGTCCGTGAGCTGGATCTGCACGCGGTCGAGCGTCTCGCGCATCGGCTTCAGCAGCGCATCGGCGTTCAGCAGGAAGTCCTGGCGGTTGTCGCGCAGGGCCTCGCCGGCCAGGGAGGCAAAGGCCTCGCGGAGCTGCGACTGGCTGTCCCGGGCGGCGGTCTTCTGTTCCTCGCCGGAGCGCAGCGCGCCATCACGTTCGGACTGCAGCCGCGCGGCGTCCGTGACGAGCTGCTGCCGATCGCGCGTCCAGAGGACGAAGACGACCAGGGCGCCGGCCAGCAGCCCGAGGGCGAGAAAGAGGAGATTGGCGGACATGTGCGTGTTCTAAGCTAGACCCGTGACATCCAAGGTCACACCCCGGCTCGCCGAGTTCGATCGTCTTCGAGGATTGATTATGGTCCTCATGGCGATCGATCACGCGAGCTTTTTCATCGCGCGCGTGCACGCCGCCGAGACGTGGGCGGCGCCGGGTGAGTACGCCTCGACGACGGCGTTCATCACGCGATGGGTCACGCACCTCTGCGCGCCCGGGTTCTTCATGCTCATGGGCGCCGGCATCGTGTGGCTGGCCGAAGCGCGCCGGCGCGATGGCTGGAGCGCGACGCGCATCCGGCATTTCTTCCTCAAACGCGGGCTCCTGCTCCTCGTGATTCAGCACCTGATCGAAAGCCCGGCGTGGATCGTGGGCTTGGTGTCGGCGGCCGGCGCCGGTGGTGAACCGCCGTCGGTCGGCGGCAGCATGGAGGGCGTTTTTCTCGTGTTTGCGGTCATCTCCGCGCTCGGTTTCGCGATGGTTTTCTGGGGACTGCTGAACCGCCTGCCAACGCTTGGCGTGGCCGCGCTGACCTCCGCGGCGTTCGTGGCCGGTTGGGCGCTGACGCCCGCGGCGTCCGAGTCCGCGGTCGAGTTCGCCGTCCCACTGCGGTTGTTCTTCATCATGGGCGTGACGGCGCCGGTCGCCGTCGCCTATCCGTGGGTGCCGTGGCTCGTGCCCGCCGGCGTGGGCCTTCTCCTTGGGCGGGCGATGCTCGCCGATCCGCACCGCGTCACACGATCGCTCGCGTGGGTCGGCGTCGGCGCGATCGCGCTGTTCGTCGCGCTCCGGGCCGCCGGGCTCGGCGACTACCATCAGCCCGGCGAGGGTCTCATCGGCTTCCTCAACCTCACCAAATACCCGCCGAGTCTCGACTTTCTGCTGGTCACGCTCGGCGTCAACCTCGTGGTGGTCGCCGCGCTGGCGCGGGTCCGGATTCCTGCCGTCGCCCGTCCGCTCGAAGTGTTCGGGCGGTCGCCGCTCTTCTTCTATCTATTGCACTTGTACGTCTTCGGCGCGCTCAGCTGGGCGTTTCCCCGCGGCACGACCTGGTTCGTCATGTATGTGGTCTGGGCCGCTGCCGTAGCGGCGATGTATCCGGCGTGCCGCTGGTATGCTGGGTTCAAAGCCGGAAAGGCAGCGGATTCCTTCTGGCGCTTGCTGTGACCCCGAAAGATCTCTCTTCAGACGAACGGCGGCGCTACGACCGCCACCTGATCCTTCCCGAGTTCGGCGAAGTGGGGCAGCGGCGACTGCGCGAGGGGCGCGTGCTCATCGTCGGCGCGGGCGGCCTCGGATCGCCGGCGGCCCTTTATCTCACCGCCGCGGGCGTCGGCACGATCGGGCTCGTGGACTTCGACGCGGTCGACATCACCAACTTGCAGCGGCAGATTCTGTATGGCACGCCGGACGTCGGCGCGCCCAAACTCGCGGCCGCGGCCGCGCGGCTGCGCGCGCTCAACCCGCATGTGGAAGTGGTTGCCCACGAGGAGCGATTTTCAGCCGCGAACGCGCGGCGCCTCGTCGATGCCTACGACCTCGTCGTCGACGGCACGGATAACTTCCCAACGCGCTATCTGGTCAACGACGCGTGCGTGATGGCGAAGCGGCCGAACGTGTATGGCAGCGTCTTTC
>JANOGJ010000554.1:0-5895 GCA_031405995.1 Acidobacteriota bacterium | reverse complement strand
CGTCACGGTCCATTTCGCTGAAGGCGATCTGTCGGCCATCCGGCGAAAACCGCGGCCACATCTCCTGGCGGGCCGGATCCCCGGCGACCAGGAGCGGATTGCGTCCGCCGACGCGCTGCACGTAGATGTCCCACGAGCCGCGCGCGCGGCTGACGAACGCGAACGAGCTGCCGTCGGGCGAGATCATGGGCGCGTGTTCCTGCCCGGCGGCGTCGCTCAACTGCGTGAACTTATTCCAGCTTGCATCAGTCGTTGATTGAGATCCGCGGCCGACAAACCAACCCGCTACAGCCGCGACGGCGACGAGCGCCGCGCCGGCGGCGAGGCCGGCCACACGGCGCGTGCGTGCCGATCCGGCCACCGGCCCATGCGCAGCCGCCAGCGCGCCTGACGGGATTGTGCCGGACGATGACAGCGACGTCAGCGCGAAGACGACGTCGCCGGCGCTCTGGAAGCGCGCCTGCGGATCCTTCTCGAGCGCGTGCTGCACGATGCGGTCGAGCGCGGGCGGAAGGTCGGCGCGCGATCCGGCGAGGTCCGGCGGGTCCTCGCGAAGCACCGCGGTCATCGTCTCGGCCGAGGTGTCGCGCTGGAAGGCACGGCGGCCGGCGAGCATCTCGAACAGGACCGAGCCAAGCGCGAACAAATCGGCGCGGGCGTCCACCGGTCCCGCGCGCACCTGCTCCGGCGCCATGTACCCGACGGTGCCGAGCACCGTGCCGGGATTCGTCGCGGCCAGCGTCTCGGCGGCTCCGGTATCGGACACCGGCGCGATCGAACGCGCCAGGCCGAAGTCGAGGATCTTCACCTGGCCGTCGGGGAGCACGAAGATGTTCTCCGGCTTCAAGTCGCGATGGATCAGGTTCTTCTGGTGCGCCGCGCCGAGGCCCCGCGCGATTTGCGTGGCGTAATCGATGGCCTTGCGGACGGGCAGCGGGCCCGCGGCCAGGAGCTCGCGCAGCGTCTGGCCCTCCAGGAGCTCCATGACGACGAACAGCCGGTCGTCGTGCGTGCCGAACTCGTACACGGCGAGCACGTTCGCGTGTGACAAGGCGGCGACGGCGCGCGCCTCGTGCTCGAATCGGGCCCGGCGGTCCGCGTCACCCGAGACGCCGGCCGGCAGAATCTTGATCGCGACCTCGCGATGGAGCTTCGGGTCACGCGCGCGGTAGACTTCGCCCATCCCGCCCTGACCGAGCAGGCCAACGATCTCGTACGAACCGAGGCGAGAGGCGGGTTGGAGCGGCATCAGCGCGCTTGGATTGTAGTGCAGGAGGACCGCGTGACCGATCGAGTTGGTTTCATCGGACTCGGCAACATGGGCCGGCCCATGGCGTCGAACCTCGTGCGCAAGGGCGCGCGCGTGACCGTGCATGACGTGAATCCGGCGCCAGTCAGCGCGTTGGCGCAGCTCGGCGCGACGGCGGCGGGCAGCCTCGCCGACGTGGCCCGCGCCAGCGACATCGTCTTCACGATGCTGCCGACGACGGCCGTCGT
Source organism: Acidobacteriota bacterium (assembly GCA_031405995.1). GTDB lineage: Bacteria > Acidobacteriota > Vicinamibacteria > Vicinamibacterales > SCN-69-37 > JANOGJ01. The sequence goes on along the minus strand of JANOGJ010000554.1, from coordinate 4,398 downwards.
CGAGGCCGTGATCGAAGGGCCGGATGGCGTGCTGGCGCACCTGCCGCGGGGCGGCGTCGTCGTGGAGATGAGCACGATCGACCCGCTCGTGACGGACCGGCTGGCCGAGGGCGCCGCCGCGCGCGGCCTCGCATTCGCCGACGCGCCCGTGGGCAGGCTCGCGAGCCACGCCGAGCGCGGTGAGTCCCTGTTCATGGTGGGCGCGGCAGACGACGTGTTCGCGCGCATCACGCCCCTGCTGGAGATGATGGGGACCACGATTCATCACTGCGGCGGCGTGGGCAAGGGCATGCGGACGAAAATCGTGAACAACTACCTCGCGGTCATCTCGTGCGCGCTCAACGCCGAGGCGATCGCCCTGTCGCAGCGCTTCGGCCTCACGCTCGAGAAGACGCTGGACGTCATTTACGGCACGACGGCCACCAACGGCCAGTTGAAAATCGCGTGGCCGTCGAAAGTGCTGAAGGGCGACGTCGCGCCGGGCTTCACCATCGACCTCGCCCACAAGGACCTGACGCTGATTGTCGAGGCCGCCAACGCCGTGAAGGTGCCCGTGCCGATTGCAGTCGTCGCCCGCGAGGCCTTCAGCACGGCGCGGAGCCGGGGCAAAGGCGATCAGGACTTTTCGGCGATGGTCGACGTGCTCTGCGACGAAGCCGGCATCGCGCGGCCAAGGCTGGGGTGAATGGAGGCCGGGTCTTTAGACCCGGCAAGAAATGGAGGCCGGGTCTTTAGACCCGGCAGGATGCGATACGCTGGCTCGTTATGCCAACGACGTTTCCCAATCTCATCGACGGCCGGCAGGTGGACTCCGCCGAGCACCAGGCCGACATCAACCCCTCCAACACCGCCGACGTCGTCGGCGAATTCGCGCGCGCGGGTGTGGCCGAGCTTCAGGCCGCCATCGCGGCGGCGCGAACGGCGTTTCCGAAATGGTCGCGCTCGACGCCGCAGGAGCGCTTCGACGTGCTCGACAGAGCCGGCACTGAACTCCTCGCCAGAAAAGATGAGCTCGGACGGCTCCTCTCGCGCGAGCAGGGCAAGGTCCTGGCCGACGGGATCGGCGAAGCGGTCCGCGCCGGGATGATCTTCAAGTTCTTCGCCGGGGAGGCGCTGCGCCTCGCGGGCGAGCGCCTCGACTCCACGCGGCCCGGCATCGACGTCGAAGTCACGCGCGAGCCGCTCGGCGTCGTCGCGGCGATCACGCCCTGGAACTTCCCGCTGGCGATTCCGGCCTGGAAGATCGCGCCGGCCCTCGCGTGCGGCAACACGGTCGTCTTCAAGCCGGCCGAGCTGGTCCCGGCGTCGCCCTGGGCGCTCGCGGATATCGTCCAGCGCGCCGGTTTGCCGCCGGGCGCCCTGAACCTCGTCATGGGGCCGGGTTCGAAGCTCGGTCCCGCGCTGGCCAGCTCGCCCGACGTGGACGCCGTGACCTTTACGGGGTCGCAGGATGTCGGTCCGTCGGTCGCCGCCGCCGCGGTCGCGGCCGGGTCGCGCGTGCAGCTCGAGATGGGCGGCAAGAACCCGCTCGTCGTGCTCGACGACGCGGATCTGGCGACGGCGGTGTCGCTCGCGATCAACGGCGCGTACTTTCAGGCGGGTCAGCGGTGCACGGCGTCGAGCCGGATCATCGTCACCGAGGGCATCCACGATCGCTTTGTCGCCGCCATGGTCGAGCGCATGAAGACGCTCGTGATCGACGACGCGCTGAAACAGGGCACCGAGATCGGTCCGTGCGTGGACGCGCGGCAGCTCGAGAAGAATCTGGATTATGTCGGGATCGGCAAGCGCGAAGGCGCCACACTCGTCGCGGGCGGCGATCGCGTCTCTCGCGAGACGGAGGGCTTCTATATGGCGCCGGCGCTGTTCACCGAGACGAGCGGCGACATGCGGATCAACAAGGAAGAAGTGTTTGGACCGGTCGCCGCGGTCATTCGGGTGAAGAACTATGAAGCGGCGCTCGCGGCGGCCAACGACACTCTGTACGGCCTCTCGGCCGGCATCGTGACGACGTCGCTGAAGTACGCGACGCACTTCAAGCGCAATTCCACGAGCGGGCTCGTGATGGTGAATCTGCCGACGGCCGGCCTCGATTACCACGTGCCGTTCGGCGGGCGGAAGAAGTCGAGCTACGGCCCGCGCGAGCAGGGGAGTTACGCCAAGGAGTTCTACACGATCGTCAAGACGGCGTATACCTTGCCGTAGCGGCGAGCGCCAGCACGCGCCGCGCCCGCCTGATCACCGGCGCGTCCACCATGCGATCGTCCAGGCGGAACACGCCGTCGCCCTTCGCCCGCGCGGCCTCGTCGGCGTCGACGAGTGTGCGCGCGGCTGCGATCTCTCCGGCGGATGGGCTGAAGACGTCGTTAATCACCGACACCTGATCCGGGTGAATCGCCATCTTGCCGCGGAAGCCGAGCGCGCGCGCCCGTCGCGCGTCCTGGCGCAGGTGGTCGGGCGCGGCGAGGTCCACGAAGACCGCGTCGATCGGGTCGGCGCCGATCGTCGCCGCGGCCAGCACGACCTGCGACCGGGCCAGGAGCAGTTCCTCCCCGTCGAGCGTGCGCGGAATGCCCAGCTCGGCCGTCAGATCCTCCGCGCCGAAGAGCAGCGCCGGGATGTCAGCGTCCGCGGCCGCGATGGCCGCCGCGTGCACGATGCCGCGAGCGGTCTCGAGCAGGGGGATCACGCGGCGCGATGGGATCCCCCGCGAGACGCGCGCCACCTCGTCGGGGCTCTCGGCCTTCGGCAGCACGACCGCATCGAACCGTCCCTCAATCGTCGCGAGCCACGCCAGGTCATCGGCGATCCAGGCCGAGCCTGACGCGTTGATGCGAACGAGCCGGGTCGAAGGTCCGGCCGGTGCGGTGGCCAGCCAGTCGGCCACGGCGCGGCGGGCGTCGTTTTTACGGCTCGCCTCGACGCCGTCTTCCAGGTCGAGGACGACGGCATCGGCGCCGGCGGCGAAGGCCTTCGGAAAGCGATGTGCGCTCGTGCCCGGCACGAAGAGGACGGAGCGCAGGAGGAAGGGAGCGGTCACCGCGCCATTATCTCGCCTACAGATCCGTGATCCACGCACAAGATACGTCGCTGGTGACGATGGTCTGCCGGGCCGATAACCAAACCGAGGTCATCAGGCGCGCGGCCCTCGCGCGCGAATCGCCATGCAGCTCCGAGTCGCCCGTCTGTGTCTCGATTGCGAAGAGTTGCACACCGGCGACTGCTGTCCCGTCTGCGCGTCGGAGCGGTACGCGTTCATCTCGACGTGGCTGCCGTCAGAAGAGCGTCGTCGCTGGCGCAGGCCCGGCCCCAGGCATGCCCGCGCCGGGCAGGGGCCCTTCCGGACGTTGCAGCGCGCGATCGATCGCTGGATGGGCGACGCCGACGCCGAGGACGCCAGCGGTCCCCTCAAGACACGCGCCAGTGATCACGTCCCGAACCTGGACTTCGAGGAGCCAGGCAAGGAGCCGCGGAAACACGCTGCGCGCACGGCGGAGCCCGTCAAGGGCGACGTCCGATAGATTCCCGTCCCTACTTAATCGCGACGATCACGAAGTCCACGGGCTTGCCGCTCGTGTTCTTCGCCTCATGCGCGACGCCTCGGCCGATGAACTGCGCGTCGCCGCGCGCCCACGTGGTCTTCGCCGGTTTGCCGTCAATCGAGAGCGACATCTGTCCGGGGCCGAGCGAGATGACGACCTGGTCGTAGTCATGCTTGGTACCGGCCGGTTCCTGGAACGTGGGGTCGGCGGTCGTCCGGTAGGCCATGGCGCGCGGGCCTTCGACGAGGACCTTCATCGCGAGGCCGGCGCGAGCGGCTGGAAGCGCCGCCTTGCCCGGCGCGGCGGTCTTGAACTCGACGAGGATGCCGTCGACCCGCCCCGTGCCGATGTTGGTGGGGTTGTGGGTGCCCGCCGGCGAGTAGGTGGCTGACTCGCTGGGCATGTCACTGTCTTGCGTCTTGCCGTCGGGCGTCGCGAATCGCACCTTGGAGGCCGCGAGGGGAATCACGATGGAGTCCGGATGCTGATGCATCACGCTCTTCGCCCCGGCGGCATAGTCGATCTTCAACACGCGCACGCTCGCGTTCTCGAACATCAGCTTGTAGTGCGTGGGATCGACCTTCACCGGATCCTGGGCGAAGACCGCTCCGGACCACAGCAGGGCGAGCGCGACCATCGACAGGGCTTTGGCGTTCTTCATAAACAGGCTCCTTTTATTGATGAGTGGACCTCGGTATCGGCGAAGCGAGCGCTTGGCGAAGTATGGCGGAGAGAGTGGGATTCGAACCCACGGTAGAGTTTCCCCTACACACGCTTTCCAAGCGTGCTCCTTCAACCACTCGGACATCTCTCCCCTCGACTCGCTCCGCTCGCTCGGGGCGGGCCGGTCGAATGG
>JANOGJ010000533.1:0-3214 GCA_031405995.1 Acidobacteriota bacterium | reverse complement strand
CACGAACTCCGGCAGCGACACCCAGAACTGATTGAAGCCGATTGAGGGAAACTGGCTCGTGATGTACTCCAGCCGCTCGGGTTGCGGATAGGGCAGCGGCCGTAACAGCACGCCGTTGACCACGCTGAAGACGGCGGTGTTGGCGCCGATGCCGAGCGCGAGCGTCAGGACCGTGACGATCGTGAATCCGGGCTGGCGCGCGAGCGATCGCAGCGCGTAGCGAACATCCTTGAGATGTACATCCATGGTGGCACTCCAGATTCCCGGTCGGTTAGGCGCGTCGTCGAACTCCAACGTGAGACGGGCGAGATCGGCGGCCGGCGCCGGCCGCGCGCGCGCGACGACCGCCGTGACGATCGTATCGAGCGTCAGCCGCATCCAGGCGACGACGAGCCCGGCGCGTCCGAGCCGCGCCCGCTCGTGGCGGAGACACGCGATGGCGGCGCGCTCGAGGTCCGCCCCGGCCAGGTCGCGCAGCGCCTGTGGCAGCAGGCGCGACAGGAGGCGGTAGGCCGAGCGGGAGCGCGCGTAGTCGGCCACGTCAGCCTTTTCGCAGCACGCGGCGCGCGCGCGCGACGGCGACGAGGTCGGCGAGGCGCCCCGCTTCCTGCGCGCAGCGTCGCCGCCCGGCCGGCGTCAATCGGAAATACCTCGGGCTGCCGGCCTCGGGCTCGGCCGGTCCCGCGGCTTCGGCGATGAACCCGGCGCGGTCGATCTGCTGCAGGTTCCGGTACAGCATCCCCGGCCACAGGCGGATCGTGCCGCCCGAGCGCTCCAGCACGTCCTGCATGATGCCCAGCCCGTGCAGATCGCGGTCGGACAGCGCGAGCAGGATCTGAAACCAGTGCGGCGCCAGCGGCGGGCCGAATCTATCTCTCAAGAGATACATCCTCTCGTTGGCGTCTTTGACGAGAACGAGGCGTCGAGAGTTGGCGGCGCAGGCGGATTTCATCCCTGGCCTGGGCCCGTTCGTCCCAGCGAAGTGCGGCCGAACCCGCAGTTCCGCGGCCGCGCGCCCGCCGGCCGTAGGATCCGGCCATGAAAGCAATGAAACGAGCAGTCCTCGTGCTCGCGCTCGCCGCACTCACGGGCAGCCCGGCCCTGCTTTCGGCCCGGCCGTCCGCCGCCGCCCAGACACCACAGGCGCCGCCCACCTATGAGGGCATCGTGTTCTCCACCTGGAAGGGCCTCCACGACAAGATCCTGACAATGGCCAAGGACTTTCCGGAGGACAAGTACGGCTGGAAGCCGCATCCCGACTCCCGCACCATGCTGGACGAGTTCCGGCACGTGACCATCGGCCTCGAGATGTCCACCGCGCAGCTCAAGGCCGAGAAGTTCGACTATCCCGGCCGCATCAAGGCGGACGAGTCCAAGCCCAAGACGCGCGAGTCGGTGGTCCGCGAAATGGAAGCCGCGATCGCGGCGTCGTATCCGCTCGTCGAGAAGCAGCCGTCGCCGCGCCTGGTGTTCTGGATCGATCATCAGGCCGAGCACTACGGCAAGCTCGTCTCGAACTACCGCATGAACGGCATCGTCCCGCCGATCAGCCGGGGTCGGGGAGGCGTGTAGCGGAGTATCATCGGCGCTGATGACGCGCCGGCTGCTGGCACTCGCCGTTCTGCTCTGCGGGATCGTCTCCCTCCGGGCGCCGGTGGGCGCTCAGGCAGCGCAGGACCGCTACGACCTCGTCATCCTCAACGCACGGATCCTCGACGGGTCGGGGAATCCGTGGTTCCGCGGGGACATCGGCATCCGCGGCGACCGCATCGTGCGCGTCGGCTGGCTCGCCCACGTGACGGAGACCACGGCGCTCATCGACGCCCGCGAGCAGATCGTCGCGCCGGGCTTCATCGACGTCCATTCGCACGCGCTGGAGTCACTGACGCGCCCCGAGTTGCGGGACGCGCGCGCGCTTCTTGCCCAGGGCGTGACGACGGTGGTCGGCAATCCCGATGGCGGCGGGCCGACCGACCTCAAACAGCAGGCCGCGGCGCTCGACGCCGACGTGGGCGTCAACGTGGCGCTGCTCATCGGGCACGCGAGCGTCCGCCGCGCCGTGATCGGCGGCGGCGACCGGCAGCCGACGCCGGCCGAGCTGGAGAAGATGCGCGCCATCGTCCGCCAGGCCGCGGCCGACGGCGCCTTCGGCTTGTCGAGCGGCTTGTTCTACCGGCCGGGGCGCTTCGCGACGACGGAGGAAGTGATCGCCCTCGCGCGCGAGGCGGGGGGTGTGTACTCGAGCCACATCCGCGACGAGGGCAACTACGACGTCGGCGTGGTGGCGTCCGTGGACGAGGTCATCCGGGTCGCGCAGGAAGCGGGCGTCCGCGGTGTCGTGACGCACATGAAGTGCCTCGGGCCCGACAGTTGGGGCCTGAGCGGCACGATCGTGGCCAACATCGACGCGGCGCGCGCACGCGGCGTCGAGATCTTCGCCGACCAGTATCCGTACGAGGCGTCGTCGACGAGCCTGGCGGCGGCCGTCATGCTCGGCGAGAGTGCCGACGGCGCGCGGGAGGCCATGGACGGCGCCGAGTCGCGCGCGCGGTTCCTGGCGCTGGTGAAGGAGAACGTCCGGCGGCGCGGCGGGCCCGCGTCGATTGTGATCGCGTCGGGCCAAGGCGCCGCGGGTCTGGCGGGCCGGAACCTCGAGGAGATCGCGAAGAGCCGCAACGTCACACCCGAGCAGGCGGCCACGGACATCGTCATCGCCGGCGGCGCGTCGATCGTGTCCTTTAACATGTCCGAGGCGGACATCGAGACGATCATGCGGCAGCCATGGACGATGGGATCGAGTGATGGAGGGCTGACGCTGCCGGGGCCGAGCGTCCCGCACCCGCGGAACAACGGCGCGTTTCCGAGGCGGATCGCGCGGTACGTCCGCGAGCGGCAGACGGTCACCCTCGAGCATGCGGTGCGATCGATGACGAGCCTGCCGGCGCGGGTGTTCGGGCTGACCGGCCGTGGCGAGATTCGCGAGGGCGCCTTCGCCGACCTTGTCATCTTCGATCCCGCCCGGATCGTTGATCGGGCGACGTACACCAATCCGCATGAGCTGGCCGAAGGCGTCGACGCCGTCGTCGTCAACGGCCGGATCGCCCGAAAGGCCGCGGCGTTCACCGGCGTCCGTGCCGGCCGGGTGCTCAAGCGCCAGTAAGAAAACGACACCGGCAGTCAAAACGACTCCGGGAGTCGTTTCCGCGCGCCTCCT
>JANOGJ010000442.1:0-2023 GCA_031405995.1 Acidobacteriota bacterium | reverse complement strand
CCTGCCCCGCCGCCTGCCCCGCTCCCGATGCCCGCGGCACCGACGACGCGGGCGCGGACCGCATCCACGCCCGGCCGCCGACCGCCCTCGCTCGACCGCGCGCGCCGCGTCGTCACCGACGAGGACATCATCGGGTCGGCTCCGGACACGAGTCTCGATCGTTCCCCGCTGGCGGTCCGCGCAGGCCGCGCCGAGTCGCGGAACCGTGCCGCGCAGCACACCGAGACGAGCCCGGCCCTGACCAGTGGCGACGTGGACGCGGACTGGGAATCGGCCTACAGCGTGGGCGACGAGGCTCCAGGCGGCGACAACCCGACGCCCGACCAGGACCGCGTCGATGACATCGGCAAGGCGCTGGGCATCCAGTACCGCACCGACGAAGAGTTGCAAGGCGGCGACGAGGTCGCGGCCCGCGATCGGCGCCGCTGGGAATTAGATCCGGCCTCGTCGGACGACTGGCCGCATGACAAGAAGAAGCGCTAGCCGGTCTGCTCGACCAGAGCCATGACCTTCGCCACGACGTCGTCGACAGCCATGCCCGTCGTATCGATGTAGACAGCGTCGGGCGCCTTGGTCAGCGGCGACACGGGGCGGGTGCGGTCGCTGCGGTCGCGGGCCTCGAGCTGCTGCGCGACCGTCTCGACGCCCGGCGCCTCGCGGCCCACCGCGTGGCCGGCGTCTTCCTTGCGCCGGCGCGCGCGCTCCTCCGGGAGCGCGTCCAGGTAGACCTTCACATCCGCCCGTGGAAACACGACCGACCCGATGTCCCGTCCTTCCATGACGACGCCGCCGGCGTGGCCGTAGCGCCGCTGGCGTTCGACGAGCACCGCGCGCACCTCCGGATGCCGCGCCACGATCGCGGCCGCCTCGTCGATCGCCGGCGTGCGAATGGCGTCGGTGACGTCGTGCCCGTCGATGGCGGTGCGCCCGTCGACGTCGAAGGCGGCGGCGTGCGCGATAGCCGCGACCGCGGCGCCGTCGGCCAGGTCGACGTGGTCGTGCCGCGCCTTCCAGGCGAGCGCGCGGTACATCGCGCCGGTGTCGATGTGGCGATAGGACAAGCGCGCGGCAATCGTGCGCGCGACGGTGCCCTTGCCCGCGCCCGACGGCCCGTCGATCGCGATGATGAGGGCCCGGGGCGGCATGGCCGTCTATTATTGCCGGGATGCCGGCACCCGGAACACGCTGGCGCGTCGCGCTGGCGTCGATCGCCGCGGCCGTCGGCCTCGCGCTGTGGCTGGCGTGGCCCGACGTCCGCAGCGCGGCGCTCCTCCTCGATCTCGCGGATCCGGCCAGCCGCGTGCGGGCGCTGCTGCCCGTCGGCGTCGACGCCGTCCGCACGTCGGACCTGACGATTCCCACGCGCCACGGCGACGTCGTCGCGCGCGTGTACGTCCCGGTCTCGGGATCCAGCCGCACCATCGTCGTGTTCCCAGGCGTCCATGCCGGAGGTGTGGACGAACCACGGCTCGCGGCGCTCACGCGGCGCGTGGCCGGCGCAGGCGCGACGGTGGTGGCCGTGCCGCTGCCCGATCTCCGCGCGTACCGCATCACGCCGCATTCGACCGATCAGATGGAGGACACGGTCGCGTGGCTGACGAGCCGGCGCGATCTCGCACCCCACGGCCGCGTCGGCGTGATCGGCGTGAGCTTTGCGGGCGGGCTCGCGCTGGTCGCGGCGGGCCGGCCGAGCGTGCGCGGCCGCGTGTCCGCCGTCGTCTCGCTCGGCGGCCACGGGGACCTGCCGCGGGCCATGGCGTACGCGTGCACGGGCCGCCTGCCCGACGGGACCGTGCGACCGCCGCACGACTACGGCGCGGTCCTGCTGCTGCGCGCGGCCGTTCCGCGCGTGGTGCCCCCGGAGCAAGCCTCCGCGCTCGAGCGCGCCGTGGTCACGTACCTCGATGCGTCGAGCTATTCGAGCCTCGATGCGGCGCGATCGAGCGAGCTGTTCGCGTCCGCGCGGGCCCAAGAGGACGCGCTCCCTGAGCCCGCGCGCACGCTGATGCATCTGGTCAAGAAG
>JANOGJ010000439.1:0-1901 GCA_031405995.1 Acidobacteriota bacterium | reverse complement strand
CTCAGGATACCGCGCGAGCGGTTCCGTGGCGGGGGGGAGCAACGTGCTCGGCGCACTTCCCGGGGCCGCTACGAGGCGGACGCGCCAGACGTCAGCTTATCGCACTCCGCCGGACGCGGCCAAGGACCGTTCCTTCTTGAGCGCCGTAATGATGACGTCGAGCACGACGCCGTACCGCGCGTCCGCCGCGGCGTACGCCTTGAAGTAGTCTTCCTGCGAGATCTTCTTCTGGTTCTTGCGGCGGGGATCGGCGAAGTCGCCGTCGAACATCCGCCGCTCGCTGCCCGACGTCATCGAATCGGCGGGCATGTTCTTCGCCGGGACCGGGGCCAGGCCGTCGGCCAGCGCGTCCTCGAAAAACGCCTTGTCGGCCGCGAGCCCGGACGACTTCAAGTCCATGTAGATGTCCAGGTACTGCTTGTGGTTCACGCGGTACTCGAGGTCCGTGGGCCGCCCGTACGCGGCCGACACCACGAGCAGTTGCACGTTGGGGATCAAGAGCGCGGCGACATACTTGGACCCGGTCTCCGCCGCGGCGAACGACTCGAGTTTTCGGGCCTGCATCAGCGACGCGACTTCCTTGGCCCTGACGGCCGATGTCGACGCCGGCATGGCGCCCTGCGCGTGGACGAACGCGCCTGCGCCGGCCAGCAGCGCGCACCCGAGCCACGTCCACCCAACCGCGCGCACTTCTGATCGCATCAAACTCCTCCGCACGTCGTTCCGAACACTTTCCGGCCGGCTCGCGTCACCCCACAAACAACGGGTCGTCGTCGTCGCGCGGCTCGGTGTCCCGCCCGCGGGACCTGAACGCCGCGATCACGGCCTTCAGCGCGGCGATGAGCACCGTGCCCTGCCGGAGCGGTTCGACCACCGCATTCTTGATCGCCGTGAGCGTCTCGTCGACCCGTTCGGTCGTGGTGGTCAGCAGCCGGTCCACGCGCTCGACCTGGGCCACGGCCAGCGCCGTACCCCGCGCGGCGTCGTCGGCGATGCGGTTGACCTTCTCGAGGAGAGGCCGGACGCCCTGGCGAAGCTCGACGGTGGTCCGGGAGACCTCACGCGCCGCGCGCGCGACATGGATGACAACGGCCACCTGCGCGATGGCCATGACGAGCAAGGCCAGGGCGATGACGCCGAGCCAGACGGACTGCCAGTCGGTCACAGCGAGTCCTTCCCAAGCGCCTGGACCTGCTCAAAGGCCTCGCGGCCCCGCTCGACGACCGCGGTGAGGGTTTGCCGCCCATCCCGGGCCTTGCGCCCAATCCGCCGGCGGGTCTCTTCGCCGGTGGCGGGCGCATAGAGCAGCGCCACCGCCGCGCCGGCGAGCGCGCCGAGCGCGAACGCCATGAGCACCGACCCCGCTGAAGATCCACTAGTGGACATGATGTCCCTCCCCTATCCGGCCCATGGTCTCACAAAGCAGTCCGGACCGCCCGCTCTCACCCGCGCCCGGCGGCCGCGGCCAGCACGGGGTTCCGCAGCCGCTTGATGCGGTCGCGCAGGGCCGCCGCGCGCTCGAACTCGAGGTTGGCCGCCGCCGCGCGCATCTCGCGCTCGAGCCCCGTGGCGAACGCCTCGAGCTCCCCGATCGTGCGGAAGTTGTCGCGCTCGTCGACGGCGGTAGGTACGGTGACGTAATCGCGCTCGTACACACTCCCCAGCACGTCATCGATGTGCTTCACGATCGAGGCGGGCGTGATGCCGTGCTCGGCGTTGTAGGCCGCCTGCACGCGCCGGCGCCGGTCCGTTTCGTCCATGGCCTGACGCATGGAGTCCGTCACTCTGTCGGCGTAGAGGATCGCGCGGCCATTCACGTGGCGCGCCGCGCGACCGACCGTCTGGATCAGCGAGCGGTCGCTCCGCAGGAAGCCCTCCTGATCGGCGTCGAGAATGGCAAC
>JANOGJ010000413.1:0-6196 GCA_031405995.1 Acidobacteriota bacterium | reverse complement strand
GGCGGGGACGCTGTCCAGCATCATCCGCCAGTCGGGCCTCACACGAAGTCTCTTCGAAAGCTAGATCGCGCAAGAGCCCTCCTTCGTGCCCTTCGTGTTGGATGTTCGTTCTACGTCCGGATGAACCCCACCGGCGTCTTGTAGCTGTAGCCCGGGAAGATCTTCGAGAGGTCTGTCGCGCCAAGATGTTTCGTCACGACCTCGGCGAAGACGTCGCGGAAGTCGGTCGTGATCGCCAGGTCGCGGCCTTCCCAGCGCTTGTCGCGCGCGAGGCCCGGCCACTTGCCGTAGACCTTGCCGCCCTTCACCGGTCCGCCGAGCACGAGCATCGCGTTGCCGTGGCCGTGGTCCGTGCCGCGGTTGCCGTTCTCCTGCACCGCGCGCCCGAACTCCGACATGCTGACGAGGACGACGTCGGCCATCTGTTCGCCGAGGTCTTGATTGAAGGCCGCGATGCCCGCCGCGAAGTCGTTGAGCAGGCCCGGGAGCCGGCCCGGCTGCTGGACGTGCGTGTCCCAGCCGCCGAGCTCGGCGAACGCGACCTCGAGGCCGAGGTCCTGCTTCACGAGCATCGCGATTTGCTTCATCGCGTCGCCGAATCCAGAGCGCGGGTATTCGGCGTTGTTGGCCGGCGCGTAGCTCGCCGGGTCCGTGTCTTTCAGCATGCGGACGGCGTCGAACGCTTCCTTGCCGGTCGGGCGCAGGAGCGAGTCGGCGGCCTGCGCGTACTGGGCCTCGAAGCCTGACGCCATCATGTCGGTGCTGCGCCCGGCGCGGACGCCGAACTGGCTGAGCTGCCCGATGGCGAGCGCGGGTGCCGTGCCCTGCAGCGTGCGCGGCAGCTGCTGGGCCAGCGCCACGGCGCGGAACGGGCTCGCGCTCTCCTTCTCGTGCTCGCGGGCGTGCAGATAGCGGTTCAGCCAGCCGTCGCGCGTGCTCTTCACGCCCGGCGTGCCGCTCTCCATGAAGTCCTGCGCGTCGAAGTGCGACCGCGAGGGGTCGTGCGAGCCGCAGGCGTGGACGACGGCCATCTCGCCTCGCTGGAAGAGCGGCGCGAGGGGCGCCATGCGGGCGTTGAGGCCGAAGAAGCCGTCGAGGTCGATCGCCGCGTCCTCCTGCTGGCCCTGGCCGCGGCGCGCGGCCTCGCCTGGCTTCGGAATGGCGAGCGACGGGCGCGCGCGGTAGTAGTCGGCGTCGCCGAACGGCACGATCATGTTCAGGCCGTCCACGGCGCCGCGCTGGAAGATGGCGATGAGGATCTTCTTCCGCGCCTTGGCGGCCTGGGCCGCGTGGGCGATGAACGTCGGCGCGAACCCGAGACTCACCAGCGCCAGGCTGCCGTTCTTCAGAAAGATGCGTCGAGTAATCATGGCGACTCCTCTTGTCCTGGCGCTTCACAACCCGAAGCGCCCCACGAAGGGCTTACCGCTTCTGGAACTCCGGCGAGCCGAGTGTCAACGCGATCAGGTTCTGCGGGGTCTCGGCGCGGGCGAGCGTCGCCCGCGTCGCCTCCGACACGTCGCCGGCGAGCAGCATCCCGATGAGCCGATCGCGCGTCGCCTCGGTCGTGTCCGGCGCGAGCGCGTTGATGTCCACCTGAATCGGCATCCGGGCGAGCTGCGCCGGCCGGAGTGCCTGCGGCTGCGGCCGGTTCGGACGCGGCGCGTTCGGGTTCTGCGCGTTCGGACCCTGACCGCGGCCGCGGCCGGCCACGCCCTCCATCTGTCCGCCGTTCAGCAGCTGCACCGCGAAGTTCATGCGGTTGAGCAGCGATCCGGTGTTCACCCAGGCGTCGGCCGTCATGCTGTAGCCGGTCGGCGGCTGCGCCCCGTACAGGGGCATGCCGAGCGTGCGCAGCGCCTGGACGAACGGCTGCGCGTTCACGACGGTCGCGTTGGCGGCGCGCGCGGCCGACACCACGAACTCGAGCGGCGTCTTGACCTTGGATCGGTACGCGTCCTGCTCGAAGAACTCCTTCGACATCACGATGACGCGCGTGACTTCACGCAGGTCGCCCTTCGTGTCGAGGAAGCGCTTCGCGGCGCGGTCCACGAGCGCCTTGGGCGGCTCGTCGGCGACGAACCGCTGGGCCAGCTTGAACGCGATGTGCTTCGCGGTCGCCGGGTGCTTCGCGAGCATGTCGAGCGCGCGTTCGCCCTCGTCCTGGCCGCCGGCCTGGAACGTCGTCCCGAGCACGACCTTGGTGCCCGTGTCGTGCATCTGCGGACGGAACACGAAGTTGCCGCCTTGGCGCGGCTGGTCGATCGTCCAGCCGGTGAAGACGCGCGCCATTTCCTGGACGTCCTTCTGCGTGTAGCCCGCGTCGACGCCGAGCGTGTGCAACTCCATCAGCTCGCGCGCGTAATTCTCGTTCAAGCCGCGCGACGGGCGCTGCTGGTTGCGCATCTGCTCGAGCCGCTGCGTGAGCTGCTGCCGTTGCTGCGGCGAGAGCCGCGGGTCGTTCATCCGCCGCGCCATGTCGTCGTTGACCTGCACGGGCGGGGCGGGCGTCGCGCTCTGGAAGTTGTCGAGGTAGAAGAGCATCGCCGGGCTGTGCGCCGTGGCGCCGAGCATGTCGCGGAACGTGCCCAGCACGTGCGGGCGGATGGCGTCGCGCTCGTACTCGGTCAGGTACTGCCGCACCTGGCCCTTGCCGATGAACACGTTGAAGTGGTTGAACCAGAAGTCCACCAGCACTTCCTCGAGCTGCCGCTCCGACATCGTCGCCCGGAGGATCTTGGCCTGCATCAGCTCGTTGGCGACATTCTGCTGTTGCTGCTGGATCATCCGCTCTTCGGGGGTCGGCGCCGGCTGGTTCGGCGGCGTCGGCGGCGCGACGCCCCCGGCCATCGCCGGATCCGGCGGGGTCGTCGTTTGGCGGCGCGCCTGCTGGGCCTGCTCGCGCTGGCGCGCCTCGCGCAACGCGTCGGCGGGCGCGAAGTACTTCTCCATCAGCTCGGAGGTCTTCATCGAGAGCGTCGGAAACCCCGCGAGCCGCTCGTTCATCGCGTCGTTCGGGATGCGATCGGGATGGAGCTGGCTGTCGATGTACTTCGCGAGGCCCAGGGCCTGGACGCGCTCGATGTCCCCGGGTCTGGCGCCGAAGCCGATGCGGTTCAGGACGTGGGTAATCGTCCGGACGTCGGGCTTGGACGGCACCGCCGAATCGCGCTGGGCCAGGATCGGCGTGGCCAGCACGAGGACCACCGCCGCCGCGGTCACCGCCGCCAGAGCGCGCGAAGCAGAAGGATTTGGCTTCATACAGTCGGATTAGACCAGTACGCTAGCGAAAAGACACGAGGGGGTCGTACCTCAGGTACGACCCCCTTCTTAACACTCTTCCCTAATATGTCCGTCATTACAGCGACCGGCGCGACGCTCGAACACATCCTGGACGGCACCTATCCTATTTGGAATGAAGGGATTAGCCGCGAGGCCTACAGCCGCTGGAACCTCGGGCAGATGGCCACGCCCTGGGGTCGGGAGCATTTGCGCCGCGTCGCCCTCGTCGATGGCGACCAGGTGCTCGCGAGCGCCAAACGTTACGATTTTGTCGGCCATTTTGGAGGCGACCCCGTCCCCGTTATGGGTATCGGCGCGGTGTTCACACCGGGCGAGTCCCGGGGCAGGGGGCATGCCCGGACCCTGCTTGAGCAGATGCTGGCGGACGCCTCCGCGCGCGGCTGCGGCTTCGCGCTGCTCTTCTCGGAGATCGGCGCGCCGTACTACGAGAAGCTCGGCTTTCAGGTGCTGCCGCGGCAGACGCACCTGATCGAGGTCCTGCCCGGCCGGCGGGGCGGTGCGCCGGCGACGCTGGTCCGCTCCGGCGACGCGAGCGACCTGCCGGCGATCGTCGAAATCACCGCGCGGTATCGCGAGGGATCAGCCTTCGCGCTCGACCGGACGTCCGATCTCATAGGTTTCGGCCTCGCCCGTCGCCGTCTCCTCGCGGGCCTCGGTCCGCCCGGCTTGCGCGAGGTCGAGTTCTTCGTCGCGGAAGAGGCGCAGCGCGCGGTCGCGTACGTGATCGTCACCCGCGTGCCGCAGGGACTCGTGCTCGAGGACTGCGGCGATCGCGACCCGGCCGGCGCGCGAGTCGGCGCGATCCTCCAGGTACTGGCCGCCCGCGAGCCGTCCGCGCCCGCGATGCGGCTGCACGCCTGGCTCCCGCGGTCGTTTCGCCCTCCCCAGATTCGGATCGTGCATGATCAGGCGGCAAGTGAGATCATGATGGTGCGACCGCTCGGATCGCGCTCCCCGACGTTGGATGAAGCCGGAGAGACCATCTATTGGAACCTGGACGTGTTCTGAGGCACAGGTAAGTTACAACTCAGAACTTAGAACTTAGAACTGGGGAGGCATACGATGACCAAACAAGCTCTTTCAATCACGTTCGCCGTGGCGCTGGCCACGATCGGCTGCTCGCGCGAGCCGGATGTCGAGAAGGTCGCCGTGGGGTCCGACGTACAGCTCGTGCGCCAGGACGGCGGCGTCGTCGAAGGCAAACTGACCGCGCGCGACGACAAGACGGTCAAGGTCGAATCCGGCAAGGTCACGAGGACCGTGCCGAAGAGCGAGATCGCGGACGTCAAGGTCGTACCCGCGGAAGGCGGCAAGGCGCCCGAGCTGCCCGCCATCGCGAAGTTCCGCGAGTACACCGTGCCCGACGGCGCCAAGCTCGCGCTGGAACTCGAGACGTCACTCGGCACCCAGACCGCCAAGGTCGAGGACGCCGTCGAAGCGAGGCTGACCGAAGCGGTGACGATCAACGGCGCCGAGGTGCTGCCGGTCGGCGCGCGCGTTCGGGGCGTCGTGTCGGCCGTTGAGGCTGCCGGCAAGGTGAAGGGCGTGGCGAGCTTGTCGTTGAGATTCAGCCGCCTCACCGCGCGCGACGAGAACTACACGATCGTGGCCGACTTCTCGATCACCGCGCCCACCACCAAGAAGGACGACGCGAAGAAGGTGGGCATTGGCGCCGGTGCCGGCGCGATCATCGGCGCGATCATCGGCGGGAAGAAAGGCGCGGCGGTCGGCGCTGTCGTCGGCGGCGGCGCGGGCGCCACGCACGTGTTGCTGACGGCCGGCAAGGACATCGAGCTGCCGCGCGGCACGGCGATTACGGTGACGCTGGATCGATCGGTCGACGTGCGTGTGCCGGTGCGGTAGAAGTCAAGGGGGTCAGGCCCGGCTCACGCTAATCGGGGCCAGACCCCTCTATCTATCCACGAACTTGCGCCACTCGCGGGCGCGCGCGAGGTCCGCGCCCTTGATTGCGACGTACGCGTCGAAGTACTTCATGAAGCGCGCGCGGTCGACGCCGGTCGATTCAATCGCCCGCCCGGCCGTGCGCGCTTCGTAGATCAACCGCATCCCGAGCAGCAGCCGATCGCCGTCGTCCATGTGGCGCGACAGGTACGGGTCGAGGACCCGCAGCGCGAGGTCGCCCTGGCCGGCGCGCGAGAGCGCCGTGCCCCACCGCATCAGGACATCGTCATTCTCCGGCCAGAGCCGGGCGGCGTCCCGCAACAGATCCACCGCCTGCGGCGCTTCGCCCGATCGCAGGAGCGCGTCGGCGAGCAGTGTGTGCACCCACGGCGCGGCCGGATCGGTGACGAGCGCGCTGCGCCAGGCGATCACGGCCTCGCGATCCTGCCCGGCCGAGGCGTAGCACGCGCCCAGGTAGAACACCGCGGGGAAGAACTCCGGCGACTCGCCGACCGCCGCCGCGAACTGCCGTGCCGCATCGTCGAGCCGGCCGGCGGCGAGGTCGGTCAGGCCCGTGATGAACCGGCCCGCCACATGCGTCGATCCCGACGCGCCGACGATGCCCGCGGCTTCGGCAAACCGGCCCATCCGCGCGTACCCGATCGCGGGCAGCAGCCACGCGGGCACCGGCGGCACCCCCTTGACGTTCAGCCGATCGATGAAGAAGCCGACGACGGGCCGCGTCAGCACGGCCGTCCGATCGAATGCGTCGACGCTCGACGTGAACGGCACGAGCGCCGCCGGCGCCGCGGGCGCGGGACCCGGCGTCGAGGCGCCCGCCGCGGCCGCACCGGTCCGCGCGACGGTAAACGGCCGGGTGACGCGGCCGATCGGCCGCCCCCCGGCCATGAGGATGACGCGCGCGACGTACTCGCCGTCGCGGAGCAGCGCCATGGGCACGGACGCCTGCGCCGCGCGCTTGCCCTTCGTG
>JANOGJ010000390.1:0-1698 GCA_031405995.1 Acidobacteriota bacterium | reverse complement strand
GGTCGAGCGCGCTCACCGCCGCGACCGCGACCACCACGCCGAACCAGAGCGCCGTCGTCGGATGCACCAGACCGGCGAGCGCGACGCACATGGCCGCGGCCAGCTGACGGCGGCGCACGACGAACGCCAGCGCGCCAAGCCCGATCGCGAACGCGAGCACGCGCGGGTGCATGTAGCCCTCGAGCGAGTTGGCGCCCGTGCGTGCGATCTGGTGCCGGAGCGTCAGGAGGGCGAGGAACGCGGCCGTCGCCCACCAGCCGAACGCGAGTCCGCGCGCGAAGCCAATGGCGGCGGCGAACAGGAGACCGAGCGTGAGCCAGTAGACGAGCAGGAACAGGATCGGCAAATCGAGCGACAGGGCGCGCGCGAGTCCGGCGAACACGTGGCGGCCGGGCCAGAGGCGCGTCTGCGCCGCCAGAAACTCCGAATCGCGCGGGAAGAGCGCCGGGTCGATCGTCTTCGCGATCGCCGGCTGGTAGAAGGCCTGATCGGAGACGCCGTACCGGTAACCGCCCGCGTTGGCGGTGGCGACGATGGCGAACAGAAGCGCGCCGGCCGCGACGCCGGCCCAGATCTTCACATCTTCTCGTCGGCCGTCGAGCCGTATATGGGAGGCAGCGGGACGTTCTGGAGGCGCAGGTAGACGGTCAACTGACCGCGGTGATGGATGAGGTGGTGCAGGACGAAACTGCGCAGCGCGGCGAGGCGGGGCAGCGACATCACGAGTTGCGATCCCCGGGTCAGCGCCCACGGCGCCATGAGTTCGGCGTCGGTCTTGTCGAGCAACCGCTTGCGCAGCTCGTCCACATGTCGGTCGAAGGTCTCGAGGACGCCCTTGACCGTCGTCTGCTCGGCCGCGCGCGAGGCGCCGGCCTCGGCCAGGTCGTAAGACTCCTTATCGAGAATCGCGCGGCCCCAATGCGGGATCTGCGCCAGGTGGGTGGCCAGGCCGCCGAGATGGAAGCTCTTCTCGTGCGGCTTCCACGCGAACACCGGCTCGGGCAGTCGCTCGAGGAGGCGCCGCGTCACTGCCATCTCGTGGTCGAACTCCGGGAGCAGCGAGTCGCGGACCGGCATCTGGGCGCCTACTTCTTGCCGAAGTCCACCTTGGGCGCGGTCTTGGCTTCGGCCGGCGGCTCGAAGTACGGGTGTTCCTTGAATCCGAACAGGCTCGCCGTCAGGTTGGACGGGAAGCGGCGGCGCTGCACGGTGTACTCCTGCACGCGCTCGTTGTAGCGCATCCGCTCGGTGGCCAGACGGTTCTCGGTGCCGGCGAGGTCGTCCATCAGCCGCGTGAAGAGCGCGTCCGACTTCAGGAGCGGGTAGTTCTCGACGACGACGAGCAGGCGCGCGAGCGCGCTGGACTCGGCGTTGGCCGCCGCGATGCGGTCGCCCGGCGTGCCGGCGCCCGCGAGCTTCGCGCGCGCGTCCGCGATGGACTGAAACACGTCCTTTTCCTGCTGGGCGAAACCCTTCACGGATTCCACCAGATTGGGAATCAGGTCGTGCCGCCGCTGGAGCTGGTTGTCGACCTGGCTCCACTGCGCCTTGACCGCTTCCTCGAGCGTGGTGAACTTGTTGTACGAGCAGCCGGCGCCGATCGACGCCAGCACGACCGCCGCCACCACCACCGCCAACACGCGCGCTCCAGATTTCATCGTCGGCTCCTTCGCAACTTTAGCCTAGACCGGGGGACTT
>JANOGJ010000377.1:0-1885 GCA_031405995.1 Acidobacteriota bacterium | reverse complement strand
TGCCTTTCTCGATGTCGTCGAGCTGCTCCTCCATGCGGGCGGTGTACTCGACGTCGAGGATGTCGTCGAACGCCGGATGAAGGAGTTTATCAACGAGGCGCCGGCCGAGAATCGTCGGCCTGAACTTGCCGTCGATCTTGTTGACGTACTCTCGCGCCTGCAGCACGGAGATGATCGACGCGTAGGTGCTCGGCCGCCCGATGCCGTCCTCTTCGAGCGCCTTGACGAGGGTGGCTTCCGTGTACCGGGCCGGCGGCTGCGTGAACTTCTGCTCGGGCGTGATCGCGCGCACGTCGAGCGACTGCCCTTCGGTCAGCACCGGCAGGACCCCGCTCGTCGTCTCGTCGTCGGCGTCAACGGGAGTGGCCGTCGGGACGGGCGTCGGCCGCTCGGTGCGCTCGCTCTCCTCGGCCTCCGTCGTGCCCTGGCCGTAGACCGCGAGCCAGCCGGCGAACTTCGGCACCGAGCCCTTGGCGCGGAAGATGTACTCGCCCGCCGTGATGTCGGCGCTGGTGTCGTCGAAGGTCGCGGGCGTCATCTGTGACGCGACAAAGCGGTTCCAGATCAGGCGATAGACGTAGTACTGGTCGGCGGTGAGGTGCGCCTTGACCTCATCGGGCGAGTAGCGCAACGACGTGGGCCGGATCGCCTCGTGGGCGTCCTGAGCGTTCGCCTTGATCTTGTAGCGGTTCGCCTGCTCGGGCAGGTACGGGTCGCCGTACTGGGCGCGAATATGGTCCCGGACCTCGTCGAGCGCCGAGTCGGCCACGCGCACCGAGTCCGTGCGCATGTACGTGATGAGACCCACCGCCGCTTCCTCTCCCGGCAGTTCGATGCCTTCGTACAACTGCTGCGCGACCATCATCGTTTTCTTGACCGGAAAACGTGAGGCTTGCTGCAGCTTGCTCGTGATGAACGGCGGCACGGGGTTCTTCTTCCGTTCTCTGGTCGCCACCGACGACACGACGAACGTGGCGCGCGTGAGGTCCGCCAGGATAGCCTGGGCCTCGGCCTCGTTCTTGATCTTGGTGGCCGCGTCGCCCCGCCGCATCAACCGGGCATCGAACTCGGGCGGGACGGCGCCGGCGAGCCGGGCCGTGACGTGCCAGTACTCCTCGGCCACGAACGCGTCGATCTCACGCTCGCGGTCGCAGATGATCTTGAGCGCCACCGACTGCACGCGGCCCGCGCTCAAGCCCCGACGGACCTTGTCCCAGAGAATCGGGCTGATCTTGTAGCCGACCAGACGGTCGAGGACGCGGCGCGCCTGCTGCGCGTCGACCATCCGCATGTCGATCTCGCCGGGGTGCTTGATGGCCTCGAGAATCGCCTTTTTGGTGAACTCGTTGAACATCAGGCGGTGGATTTTCTTCTTTTTTCCGCCGAGTTCCTCCGCCAGGTGCCAGCCGATCGCCTCGCCCTCTCGGTCCGGGTCGGTCGCGATGTAGATGTCGGTCGCGATCTTGGCCGCTTCCTTCAGCTCCTTGATGACCTTCTCGCGGCTGGGAATCACGACGTACTCGGGTTCGAACTTCGAGTCGACGTTGACGCCAAGCTTGCTCTTCGGCAAATCCCGAACGTGGCCCATCGACGCGATGACCTTGAAGTCGCGTCCCAGGTACTTATTGATGGTCTTGGCTTTGGCGGGCGACTCGACCACGACCAGCGATTTGGCCATTGACATCCTTTGCTACGACGCGGCTCCACCCTGCACCCGCGCCCTGCAAGTACGATTCATAGCAGACGAGTCAAGTCCTCATGAAGCTGCCACCAGGCACGCGCGAGATCCGTCCCGCCAGTTCCAGCTCGCCGAGGTCCGCCAGCAGATCAGCCGCCGATCGACCCGTTCGGGACGCCAGCTCATCAACCGTGTACGCCTCGCCCG
>JANOGJ010000371.1:0-2190 GCA_031405995.1 Acidobacteriota bacterium | reverse complement strand
TGAACACGCCGCAAACAATGGAGGCCGGGCCTTCAGGCCCGGCTGTGCGGCGGGGCTCAAGCCCCGCCCTCCACCAGTTGAGGCGCACGCTACCATAAGCCCCCGGCCGGGGTAAACAACTGCCGGTTCCAGAGCACCAGGGCGTCCTCGCGCGGTTCCTGGTAATAGTCCCGCCGAACGCCCTCGACCTTGAAGCCGAAGCGCTCATACAAGCCTCGCGCCGCGGTGTTGGACTGCCGGACTTCGAGCGTGCCGCTCCGGGCGCCGACGGCCACCGAGTCCCCAATCACCCGCCGCAGCAACTGGCGCGCCACACCACGGCGCCGCCAGGCGTCCTCGACCGCCAGGCTGTTGAGGTGCAGCTCGTCGAAGATCATCCAGCAGGCGCAGTACCCCACCAGCGCGCCGCCGGCACCCCGCGCGACATAGAGCCGCGCGACGTCGGTGTGTTCGAGCTCCCAGCGAATGGACTCGGCGCCCCAGGCGTTGGTGAACGACCGGCGCTGCAACGCCTCGACCGCGCTGACATCGTCGGGGCCGGCCGCGAGCTCGATCGTCACGGCGAGCGCCGCCGCCGAAGGCGGGCGGGTCCGCGCCAATTCGGCATCGGGCCGCCGGAGGTAGACCGGCCTCAGCGCATGTGGGGACGCCGCCGCGGCGACGCGCCGCAGTGCCAGGCGGGATGCCGCCTCAGCGATCGACACGCCGAGCGCTTCGGCTCGAGTGTCGGGAAGGCCGCTCGTGAACACGTCCGCGTACCGCGCCGCGCCGTCACCCACGAGCACGGTCGCCCCGGCGAACCCCAGCGCGGACAGCCGTGCGCGGGCTTCGTCCGGCCGTGCGGCCTGCGCCTCGCAGACGACGCGGCAGTCCTCGAGGCGCGTGCCGGTTGTTCGCTCGAACGCGGCGAAGTACACGTCGCCGCGCTGGCCGTCCACGCACGGCACGATGAGTTCCGGCGCGCCACCGGGCTGCGTTCGATCCAGCCAGCCGCTGGCGACCGCATCGAGCGTGGGAATCGGGATGACGGACTTCCCGGTCGCCAGAGCAAAGCCCTGAACCGCGGCGACGCCGACGCGCGTCCCGGTGAAGGAGCCGGGCCCTGACACGACGGAGTAACAGTCCACGTCGCCCAGTCCGAGCCCGTGCCTGGCCAGCCAGTCCATCACGTCGCCTGGCAGCCGCTCGGCGTGCGTGCGGTCCGTGTCCCCTTCGATCGCCAGGCACGCCCCGTCGACGACGAGCGCGATGCTCCCGCGCGGGGTCACCGTCTCGAGCACGAGAAGAACCATGGCCAGAATGTTATACAGTCGTTTTTGCCAGTGACGACGCCGTCTTTCCCCGCGCCAATCGCAGCGGCGACGCCGGCCATGCGCCAGTTCTTCGACGTCAAGCGCCAGCACCGCGACGCCATCGTCTTCTTCCGGATGGGCGACTTCTACGAGATGTTCTACGAGGACGCGCTCACCGCGTCGCGTGCCCTCGAACTCACGCTCACGTCGCGCGCCAAGGACGCGAGCGGCGTCGCCATTCCCATGTGCGGCATCCCGTTCCACGCCCTGGACGGCTACCTCGCGCGGCTCGTGCGCAAGGGCTATCGCGTCGCCATCTGCGACCAGGTCGAGGATCCGCGCCAATCGAAGGGCGTCGTGAAGCGCGAGGTCACGCGGGTCGTCTCGCCCGGCACGCTGACCGACGCCGCGTATCTCGATGCGCGCGAGTCGGCGTTTCTCGCGTCGATCTCGGGGCCGCAGGCTAGCGGCGCCGGGGCGTGGGGCCTTGCCGTGCTCGACGTCTCCACGGGTGACTTCTCGGCGGCCGAGTTCAGCGGGCCGGACGCCCGCGCGGCGCTCGCGGCCGAACTCGCGATCCTTGGACCGAAGGAGATCCTCGCAGCCGAAGGCTTGGAGGTCCCGGGCGACGCCGCGGCGGCGCTGGGACGCGTCACGCGGCTCGAGCCCTGGGCGTTCGAAGCGGCCCGCGCGCGCGAGACGCTCTGCGTCCAGCTCCGTGTCGCCTCGCTCTCCGGCTACGGCCTTGATGGGGCGCCGGCGGCCACGGTCGCGGCCGGGGCGCTGGTCGCCCACCTTCGCGACACGCAGCACAGCGAGCTGGCCCACGTCCGCGACCTCACGCTCCGGGTGTCGGCCGACGCCCTCCTGATCGATCCGGTCACGCTGCGCCACCTCA
>JANOGJ010000596.1:0-4587 GCA_031405995.1 Acidobacteriota bacterium | reverse complement strand
GCCGTGTTGCTCGGGTGGGTCGCGTCCGCGCGGAGCTGGCTGGTTCAGCTTCCGTTCGAGCACTACGACCTCGCCTCCAGCGGCGCCGCCTCCATCGACGAGTACCTCGCAGCCGGCGGCTGGAGGGATTTGTGGACCTCGACGGCACTCTCGTCCGTAGTCCTTCTGGGCGTCGTCGCGCTCATGGCCGTCGCCGGCGTCATGACCGGGCGGCTGAAGGCGCGGCTGTCGCGTGAGGCCTCCGCATGAAGAAGCGCGACGACTCGCTCGCCGATCTCGGCCGGTTCTCTGAGCCGGCGCTGCTGATCCTGATTTCCCTCGCTGAGGGCCCCAAGCACGGCTACGCGATGACGCAGGACATCGCCGTCGTCTCCGGCCAGCGGCTCGGCCCCGGTACCCTGTACGGCGCCATCGCACGGCTGGAAGGCCGCAAATGGATCGAACCGCTGCCGGCCGACGATCGCCGCCGGCCTTACAAGCTGACCGCGGCCGGCCAGCGCGTGCTTCGCCAACGCCTCGAGAGCCTGCGCGCCGTCACCCGCGCGGCGCAGTCGAGGCTCGCCAATGTCTAAGGGCGCACGGCGGCTGCTCGCGCTCTATCCGCGAGGGTGGCGCGACCGCTACGGCGACGAGTTCCTTGCGCTGCTCGGTGACGAGCCGCTCAGGGTCAACCAGATCATCAGCATCGTGTCCGGCGCGATTGACGCCAGGTTCTCGTCGGACATTCGGGCATCGATAAACCAGCAGCACGGGGCGCTCGCGCCCCAGGGAGGATCCTCCGTGACGTTACTCAAGCACTTGTGCGCGCTCGATCGGAAGTCGGCCTTCACCATACGGGACGGTTGGATTGGTGCCGGAGTCATGGTCGGGCTCTCGGTGGTGATGGCGTTTGGCGGCGCGTTCCTGCGCAGGCAGGGGTTCGACGAGGCCGGCGAGTTTCTCAAAGGTCTCGCGTTTCCAGCGTCCCTCGTGGCGTCCAATCACTTCATGTTCATGAGAAGGCAGTCCCGCAAAGCTCAGCTCGTGATTACCGGCGGGACGCTGGCGATACTCTCGGCCACCGCCTGGCTCGCCGTACTCATCTAAGCAAGCCTGCTATCATCGGCCCGCCCGGAGGCCTCAATGAGACGCAGTTCCGTGCTCGCCGCCCTGATCCTGACCGCATCCCTCGCCGCGCAAACCGGCGAGCCGGTCGATGCCGCCGCGATCGCGAAGATCCGCGACGAGGGATTGAACCGCTCGCAGGTCATGGACACGATGTACTGGTTGACGGATCGGTACGGCCCTCGGCTCACAGGATCACCCGAGTTCGAGGAAGCCGGCGACTGGGCCGTGAAGCAGCTGCAGTCGTGGGGCGTGGCCAACGTTCGCAAGGAACGGTTCACGTTCGGCCGCGGCTGGTCGCTCGTGAAGTTCCACGCGTCGATGGTCGAGCCGCGCGCCATGCCGATCATCGGCGTGCCCAAGGCCTGGACGCCCGGCACCAACGGAACCTTCGTCGCCGACGTCGTCCGTCCGCAGATTGCGAACGAAGCCGACGCCGCGAAGTACCGCGGCCAGCTCAAGGGAAAGATCGTGCTCACGCAGCCCGCGCGCGAGGTCCGCATGCTCGACGGCGACATCGTGCTGCGGTACACCGACGACCCGAAATGGCTCGAGGAAGCGCTGTCGATGCCGCCTCCGCGCGCCGGCGGGCCCGGTCGGGCCGGGGGAGCCGGCCGCGGCGGAGCGGGCGGCGCGCCCGCCTTCAACGTGAACGACTTCTACCGCACCGAGGGCGTCCTCGCGCTCTTCGACCGCGGCGGCAACAGCGACATGAGCGCCGGCGGCAGCGACCTCACCTGGCAGACACAGCGCGTCGACGGCGGCACGGTGTTCGTCCAATCCGGCGGCTCGCCCACGGGCAACGTGGCGACAACCCTGCCGCAGGTGACGCTGGCGGTGGAGCACTACAACCGGATGGTGCGCCTGCTCGACCACAACACGCCTGTCAAGGTCGAGTTGAACATCGAGACGCGTTTTCGCGAGGAGACCCCGGCCCAGCCCGGCGGCTTCAACGTCGTCGGCGAGATTCCCGGGACAGACAAGGCGGACGAGATCGTCGTGATCGGCGCGCACTTCGATTCCTGGCACGGCGGCACCGGCGCGACCGACAACGCCGCCGGCTCGGCCGCGATGATGGAAGTGTTGCGCATCTTCAAAACGACGGGCCTTCGGCCGCGCCGCACCGTTCGCATCGGGCTCTGGGGCGCCGAGGAGGGCGGGCTCCTTGGCTCGCAAGCCTACGTGCGCGAGCACATCGGCACCGCGGCGGAGCCGAAGCCGGAGTGGGCGAAGACGTCGGCCTACTTCAACATCGACAACGGCACCGGCAAGATCCGCGGCGTCTGGATGCAGAGCAACACCGCCGTGAAGCCAATCTTTGAAGCCTGGATTCGGCCGCTCAAGGATCTCGGCGTCGAAATTCTGGGCCCGCGGTCGGTCTCGCAGACCGATCACACCCGGTTCGACAGCGCGGGCATCCCGGCGTTTCAGTTCATTCAGGAGCGGTACGAGTACAACTCGCGCACGCACCACTCGAATATGGACGTCTACGACCGCGTGCAGCCCGAGGACATGAAGCAGATGGCGACGGTCGTCGCCGTGTTCGCCTGGCACGCGGCGAATCGCGATCAGTTGCTGCCGCGGAAGTAACTCGCGGCCATCTCGCCCAGGCGGCGCAGATCGATCTTTCCCGTGCCGAGCGTGGGGATCGCGTCGATGGGCACGAGGCTGTCGCGCCGCGGCAGCCACAGGCGCGGGAGCCTCGTCTCGGAGAGCTGCTCCCAGAGCGCCCCCGGCCCGACATCCGCGCGCGTGTAGAACGCGACCAGCCGCTCGCCGCGCGACTCGTCGGGAATCGCCGTGACGGCCGAGCAGGCGTCGCCCAGGATCGCGTCGATCGCTTCTTCGATCTTCAGATGCGGCACCATCTCGCCGCCGATCTTGCTGAAGCGCGAGAGCCGGTCCGTGATCGAGATGAAGCCGTCCTCGTCCATCATCGCGATGTCGCCGGTGACGTACCAGCCGTCTCGCATGACCTCCGCCGTGCGCTCCGGCTGGTGCAGGTAGCCGGCCATCATGTTGGGGCCCTTGAGGAGCAGCAGGCCCTCGCGGCCGAGGAGGGGGCCCTCGCCGGTGTCCCGATCGACGACCTTGGCGGACACGCCGGGAATCGGGTGGCCCACCGACCCGGGCTTCGACCCCGTCTGCTTGACGTGGTTGATCGTGATGTTCGGGCGATTCACCGCCACGACGGGCGACATCTCCGTGCAGCCGTAGCCCTCGAGCAGCGCGACGCCGAACTGCTCTTCGAACGCGCGCGCGATCGGCTCCCGCAGCTTCTCCGCGCCGACGATCGCGTACTTGAGGTGTGCGAACTGCGCCTTCGTGCAGCGGCGGAGGTAGGACTGGCAGAACGTCGGCGTGCTGATCAGCATGCTGCCGCGGTAGGTCTCGGCCATCTCGCCCACGGTCTTCGCGTCCATCGGGTTCGAATGGAACGCGACCGAGGCGCCCTGCAGCAGCGGGAACCAGAGCGTGCCGGTCAGGCCGAACGAGTGGAAGAACGGGAGGACGCCGATGAAGCAGTCGGACGTCTCCATCGGGAAGATCTGCGCGATCGCGTCGACGTTGGCGAGAATCGACGCGTGGGTCAGCATCACGCCCTTCGGCTGGCCGGTGCTGCCGCTCGAGAAAATCACGGCGGCCATGGAGTCGGAGGTGCGTCCACGACGCCAGCGCCGGGCCAGCAGCGCTCGGGGCAGCAGCCGCGCCTCGACGAGCGCCCCGATCCGAGCCAGCGATGAGATCTCGCCGCGCAGGTCCTCGAGCAGCACCATCGACGGCTGGCGGTCGATCCCGGCTTTCTCCAGGAATCGCCCGGAGGTGATGATCGTCCGGATGCCGGCGTCCTGTACGGCCGCCGCCATCGCGTCGGGGCCGATTGTAAAGTTGAGGTTGACGGGAATCCGGCCCGCGGCGAGCACCGCGATGTTGGCGACCGCGCCGCCGACCGAGGCGGGCAGCAGGATGCCGACCATCTCCTCGCCGGCCGTACGACGTGCGATGCGCCGGCCGAGCAGCAGCGACCCGGCGAGCGCCCGGCCGTACGTGAGCGTCTGGCCCGTGCTGTCCGCCATGGCGAGCCGGCCCCAGCGCCGCTTCGCCACGGCGACGAACGCGGTGTGCAGCAGGTCCGTCGGCTGCCGCCGGTGCCGCATCGCTTCGCTGCCGAGCTCCATGATCGCCTGCCGGGCCTCGATGGCCGTGACGGTCGACTTCAGCGGCGCGCCGAACGCGATCGTCACCGGGTAGGGCAGGCGCTCGGGCAGCTTCCAGAAGAACTTCTCGCGCTTGAAGCTGAAGATGCTGCCCCAGACCCGATCGAGATAGACGGGAATCACCGGCACGTCGAGGCCGGAGACGATGCGCTCGAACCCGCGGCGGAACGGCAGCAGGTTGCCCGTGCGGCTGACCGATCCTTCCGCGAAGACGCAGACCACGTGACCGGCCTTGAGCTCGTCGTGCGCGCGCGCGATCGCCGCC
>JANOGJ010000354.1:0-3904 GCA_031405995.1 Acidobacteriota bacterium | reverse complement strand
CGTATGCACATGCTCCGGTCGGAATCCGAGTCCGATCATCCGGGCGGGAATCCGGCGGAGGAATGGAAACTGAGCCAGCAGCCGGATTGCGAAGGGCGGCGAGAACCTGTCCCCATCGGCGAGGTCGACGGCCGGCTCGCGAACGGCGTCTACGCGAAGGACGTGATACTCACGATCATTGGACGGCTGGGCGTGAAAGCCGGCGCCGGCTACGCGTACGAGTACGCGGGCGACACCGTCGACCGCATGTCGATGGACGAGCGCATGACGCTCTGCAACATGTCCGTCGAGGGCGGCGCGCGCGCCGGCTACGTGAACCCGGACGAGACGACGGTCGAGTACCTGCGCGGCCGGCGGTTCGCGCCGGTGGGCGCCGCGTTCGATCGCGCCGCCGCCTGGTGGCGCGGCATGGCGTCCGACCCGGGCGCGCCGTGGGACGACGTCGTGCGGATGGACGCGGGCGCGATCGCGCCGACGGTCACGTGGGGCATCAACCCCGGGCAATCCGTGTCGGTGGACGCGCGGCTGCCCGAACCCGCGGCGGCGCCGGCTGACGCGAGACCGGGCCTGACGGAGGCCTTCGAGTTCATGGGATTCACGCCAGGACAGCCGATGGCGGGCACGCGCATCGACGTCGCGTTCATCGGGTCGTGCACGAACGCGCGGCTGTCGGACTTGCGCGAAGCCGCGCGCGTCGTCGCCGGCAAAAAGGTGTCGGACCACGTCCGCGCGCTGGTGGTGCCGGGATCGCAGGCGGTGCGCGCGGCGGCCGAACGCGAAGGGCTGCACGAGGTGTTCCGCGCCGCGGGGTTCGACTGGCGCGGCGCCGGCTGCTCGATGTGCCTGGCGATGAACCCCGATCGACTCGAAGGCCGCGAGGTCTGCGCGTCGTCGTCGAACCGGAATTTCAAGGGCCGTCAGGGATCGCCCACCGGCCGGACGCTGCTGATGAGTCCGGCGATGGTGGCGGCCGCGGCGGTCGCGGGCGAAGTCGTCGACGTGCGGGGGTGGCTGGGATGAAGATTGAACGGGTGCAAGGCCGCGCGCTGGCGATCGCCGGCGACGACATCGACACGGACCGCATCATCCCGGCGCGGTTTCTGAAGGCCGTGACGTTTGACGGGCTCGAGGCGCACGTCTTCGAGGACGACCGGAAGGAAGCCGCCGCCAAGGGCGCGCGGCATCCGTTCGACGATCCGTCGACGAAGGATGCCGCGGTGCTCCTCGTCAACGCGAACTTCGGGTGCGGGTCGTCGCGCGAGCATGCGCCGCAGGCGCTGTGGCGCCGCGGTGTTCGCGCGATCGTCGGCGAGTCGTTCGCCGAGATCTTTTTCGGCAACGCGCTGATGATGGGACTGCCCTGCCTCACAGCGAGCCGGGCCGATGTCGCGCGGCTGATGGAAGTCGCGAAGGCGTCGCCGGGCGTGGAGTTTGTCGTCGACCTGCGGGCCGGGCGCGTGACGGCGGGCGCGGTGACGGCCGAGGCCGCGATGCCCCCGACCGCGAGGGACGCGCTCATCTCCGGCGCCTGGGATGCGACGGGATCGCTCGTCCAAGATTATGACGTCGTCGAGGCCGTCGCGGCGCGGATCCCGTACTTGCGCGGGTTTTGACGCTGCGCCACCTCGAGAAACGCTTCCGCCGCGCGCGAGCGGCCGCCGTCCTTCAAGTACACGAAGCGCATCACGCGCGGCGAGCGCAGTTCCGGCACCTGGACGGCCACGAGCTGGCCACGGCCGAGCTCGCCCTGCGCGCAGCGGCGCGGCAGCAGCGCGACGCCGAGTCCGGTCTCGACCGCGCGCTTGATGCCGTCCAGGCTCGGCAGCGACATCCGGATGTTGAGGGGCGCGCGGCGCCGCTCGTAGAGCTTGAGCACGCGGTCGCGCGCCGGCGACGGATCGTTGTGCGCGATGATGGACTGCCGTCCCATTTCCTCCATCGTGATCTGATCGCGGCCGGCCAGCGCGTGTGTCGGCGCGACGAGCAGGACCAGCTCGTCCTGGCCGAGCTGCAGCGACGCAAGCTCCCGATCAGTTGGGTTGAACGTCAGCACGCCGAAGTCGACGCTGCGCAGCAGGACCTCCTGCGCCATCTGCCGGGAGGGAATCCGGCGCACGTCGACGAGCACCTCCGGGTGGGCCTGCTGAAACGCGGCGATGAGGGGCAGGACGGCGTGGACGCCCGCCTCGTTGGCTCCGATCAGCACCCGGCCCTTCCTCACGTCCCGGAGGTCGGCCACCGCCTCGGTCGCCTCACCCGCCAGCCGCAGGAGCCGGTTGGCGAAGTCGAGGAGGAGGTCCCCCGCGTCGGTCAGCCTGCCGTCCCTGGAGGAGCGGTCGATGAGCTGCTCCCCGGCCCCCCGTTCGAGCCGCTTGATGGCCTGGCTGACGGCCGGCTGGGTCCTGCGGAGCTTTCGGGCGGCCCTGGAGAAGCTCCGTTCAGCGGCGACGGTGGCAAAAACGCGCAAATCCTCGAGTGTCACAACGGCCCTCCGGCTGCGCTGTAAGTATAAGCAAATCAACTACTATCGTAAGTAATATAACTTTGACTTTGATCCCCCAGCCGCCGATAGACTGGGCGTCCTATGTCCGACCGACTGGTCATTTTCGACACGACGTTGCGGGACGGGGAGCAGGCCCCCGGGTTTTCGATGCGGATCGGCGAGAAGGTCCGCATGGCCCGGCAGCTCGAGCGGCTCGGCGTCGACATCATCGAGGCCGGCTTCCCCATCGCGTCGGAGGATGACGCCGAGGCGGTCCGGCAGGTGGCGGCGGCGGTGCGGGGGCCCATCATCGCGGCGCTCGCGCGCTGCGCGCCCGGGGACATCGACCGCGCCGCGTGGGCGCTCGGCCCGGCGCGGCGCTCGCGCATTCACACCTTCATCGCCACGTCCGACCTGCACCTGTCGCGCAAACTCCGCATGTCGCACGAGCAGTGCCTGGACGCGGCGGTCGCGGCCGTGACGCGCGCGCGCAGCTACACCGACGACGTCGAGTTTTCGGCCGAGGACGCGACGCGCAGCGACATGGACTTCCTCTGCCGCGTGATCGGCTCCGTGATTGCCGCCGGCGCGACCACGATCAACCTCCCCGACACGGTCGGCTACTCCACCCCCGACGAGATCGCGGAGTTCTTCCGCACCGTGATGCAGCGCGTGCCGAACGCGGACCGCGCCGTGTTCAGCGCGCACTGCCACGACGACCTGGGCCTCGCCGCCGCCAACACGCTGTCGGCGATCGGCGCGGGCGTCCGCCAGGTCGAGTGCACGATCAACGGCATCGGCGAGCGGGCCGGCAACGCGTCGCTCGAGGAGATCGTGATGGCGATGCAGGTGCGCGCCGACCGGTTCCCGCTCACGACCGGCATCGTCACGCCGCAGCTCTATCCGTCGAGCCAGTTGCTCACGGAGCTGACGGGCGAAGCCGTCCAGGCGAACAAGGCCGTCGTCGGACGCAACGCGTTCGCGCACGAGGCGGGGATTCACCAGGACGGCATGCTGAAGGACCGGCGCACCTACGAAATCATGCGGCCGGAGGACGTCGGCGTCCCGCAGACGACGCTCGTGCTGGGCAAGCACTCGGGCCGGCACGCGGTGCAGAAGCGCTGCGAGCAGTTCGGGCTGACGCTCTCGCGCCACGACCTCGACGAGGTCTATCGTCGGATGGTCACGCTGGCCGCTGCGACGAAGACGGTGACGGACGCCGACCTGCTCGCGATCGCGTTCGAAATCTCGGGCATGGCGCCGTCGGCTGATGCGCGCGAAGCGGCGACCCACGAAGCCGGATACGGGTTCGGCGTCTGAAGACCAGTACCAGTAATCGGTAATCTGAAATCGGCGATCGTCAATCGAGGATCGACAATCGAGAATCGGAAAGCGGGCCCTCCGATTCACGATTCTCGATTC
>JANOGJ010000341.1:0-6768 GCA_031405995.1 Acidobacteriota bacterium | reverse complement strand
ACGCGTTCCGCGCTCGATGAGGCACGCGTCGCCGCCGCCGGAGAGCGTGAGGTAGAGCGCGTGGCTGATGTGCTGGAAAGAAACAGGCGCCACCGCAGCCGGCGTGGCCGCCGCGTGCGCCGCGTCCGATCGGCCGCCGAGATGACGCGCAACGGCGTCGCGGATCAGCGAACGGAGCTGGTCTTCGTTCATGCCAGTGTCACTTCATCGATGATGCCAATAATCGCCGCGTCGACCGGCGCCGCCTTCTTTCCGAGCGCCTCGCCGGCCGCCCGGCCTTCGATCACAATCAATACCGTTTCGCCGACGCCGGCGCCGACGGAATCGATCGTCAGGACGGCCGCGCCCTTCGGGCCGCCCTCGAGCGTGAGCGGCTGCACGAGCAGCAGCTTCGCGCCCTCGAGCTTGCGGTGTTTCTGCGTCGCGACGAGCGTGCCGACGACCCGGCCGATCAGCATCGCGACCTCACTCCAGATCCCAGCGATCGACGATGCCGACGATGCACGCGTCGGTCGGCGTCTCGGCGGGCAGGAACGGAAACGACGCCTCGCGGCCGCGCACGAAGAACACATGCTCGCCGACGCCGGCGCCCACGGCGTCCAGCGCGACGAGCGTCCGTCCGGTGTCCTTGCGATCCGGCGTGATCGGCTGGAGGACGAGCAGCTTGTGGCCGTCGAGCGCCGGGCTCTTGACCGTCGCGACGACGTCCCCGATGACGCGCGCCACCTGCACCGCCGTCAGCCCTTCACGTCGATCTGATCGACGACGCCGACGATGGCGGCGTCAACGGGACAGTCCTTGAGGCCCGCCGCCATGCGCGCGGAACTGCCGCTGACGATGAGCACCGTCTCGCCGACGCCGGCGTCCACGGTGTCGACCGCGACCAGATAGTTGGCTTCAGGCTTCCCGGTAGGATCGATCGGGCGCGCGACGAGCAGCTTGGTGCTCACCAGCCGCTCGTCCTTTCTGGTGGCTACGACCGTGCCGACAATTTTTGCGAGAATCAATCAGCCCTTGGCAGCCTTGCCGATCGGCAGCACGTCCTCGAGGTTCGCGTGCGGCCGCGGGATGACATGGACGGAGACGAGCTCGCCGACGCGGCGGGCGGCCGCGGCGCCCGCGTCCGTCGCCGCCTTGACGGCCGCGACGTCGCCGCGCACGATCGCCGTCACGTACCCGGCGCCGATCTTCTCCCACCCGACCAGCGTGACCTTCGCGGCCTTGACCATGGCGTCGGCCGCTTCGATCATCGCAACCAACCCCTTTGTCTCGACCATTCCAAGCGCCTCGCCCATCGGT
Organism: Acidobacteriota bacterium; assembly: GCA_031405995.1. Classification (GTDB taxonomy): domain Bacteria; phylum Acidobacteriota; class Vicinamibacteria; order Vicinamibacterales; family SCN-69-37; genus JANOGJ01. Next base: position 5,469 of record JANOGJ010000341.1, on the reverse strand, counting down.
GCCTCCAATAGCCGGAAACACGCTCAAGCGGTTTCCGTCTGTCTACCTGCTCCGCTTCACGCCGATCTCGCGGACGGCTTCGTCAATCAGCTCCGTCAGCTGGGCGTATGTTAGCCGAATCTCGCCGTCCGTACCAACGTCGATGTGGCCCGTGCCGCCGAGATCGGGGTTCGGCACGAGCCGTTCGCCGGTCGATTCCGGCGCCTGGATGACCTGGCAGAGCACGTCAGCGCCCGGGGCACCCGCCACCGGGTCCGGACAGATGGGCGCGGGCGACGCGATCCCGTAGGTCCCGCGCAGGCCCTGCAGGCGGGTGACTTCGTCCCGGGAGAGCAGGTGCTCCCGCCCGAGCAGGCGCGCCACGAGGCTGATGCGCGCGAAGTGCTCGATCGTCTCCATCTTGTAGTACGCCGCGAAGAGGTCCTTGCCGAGCGCCAGCGCGCCGTGGTTCGCGAGCAGCAAGCCGTCGTGAGCCCTGAGGTACGGCGCCACGGCGTCCGCCAGCTCGCGCGTCGACGGCGTGCCGTACTCGGCAATCGGGATGCTGCCGAGCGTCGTGACCACTTCGGCCAGGACGGCGCGGTCGAGCGGGATGCCGGCGACGGCAAAACCCGTGGCGATCGGCGGATGGGCGTGCACGACCGCCCCGACGTCCGGCCGCAGGCGGTACGCCGCCAGGTGCATGAGGGCCTCGGATGAGGGCTTGCGACCGGGCGCGCCCTGAATCATCTGTCCGTCGAGGTCGGTCACCACCATCATCTCCGGCGTCATGAAACCCTTGGAGACGCTGGCCGGCGTCATGAGCAGGCGGTCGGGACCGAGACGCACGCTGATATTGCCGTCGTTCGACGCGACGAACCCGCGCGCCCACAGGCGGCGCCCCACCTCGACGATGTCGGCGCGGAGTTGCTCCGTCATGCCCGTGTGGTCTTCGCGGCGCGGTAGGCGTCGCGGCACGTGGCGGAACAGAAGTAGAGGGTTTCGTCGCCGACGCTCATCGCGACGGCGCGGGCCTTCGCCACATACGTGCCGCAGTGCGGGTCGCGCATCAGCTCGCCGCCCGACTTGCCGCCGGGCTGCGGTCCGCCCGGCCATCCGCCGCTCTGTCCACTCGCGGGCCGCGTCGTGGCCACGCGGCGTCCGACGATCAGACGCATCACCAGACGCACAAGCAGGAGCAGCGCCAGGACGCGCAGGATCCAGGAGAGCACACCCATGGCGCTACTTGCCCGCGCCGCCGCCGATATTGGGGTGCGCCGTCTTCAAGCCGTCGAGGAACTCCCGCGCGCGCTTCCCCTCCGGGCTCGCCGGCGCAATCGCCACGACCTGCTCCCAGGACTTGGCCGCGCCCGGCAGATCCTGCTTGCCGAACGCACGCATGATCCCCTGATTGAGCAGCGTCTTCACATGGCGGGGATCCACCGAGAGCGAGTGATCGATCTGCTTGAGCGCCCGATCGTTGTCGTTCAACTGGAAGAAGCTGACCGCCAGGTCGGTGCTGACATTGACGTTCTTCCGGTCGAGTTTGATCGCCGCCTCGTACCACGTGATGGCGAGGTCGAACCGCTGCGCGTCGAAATAGAGGTTACCAAGCTCCTCGCGGACCGCGGCGTCGGTGGGCCGCGCGTTGGCCTGCTTCTCGAGGTCGGCCGCTCGCTGCAGGTCGAGCGGTGGCGGCGCGGGCGCGCCGGCCGACTGGGCCGCCTGCGCGGCGGGTCCGGCCGCCGGGACCGCGGGACCCGGCTGCTGGCTGCCAAGGATCCACCCGACGAGCACGCCAAACAGCGCGCCTGACAGCCCGAGAAACACGCCCTGCGACTTCATGCCGTCCGCACCTCTCCGATCATAGCGCCAGAACGCCGAGGTAGTCGCGCACGGCGCGATCGAGGCCCACCCAGAGCGCGTGGCTCACGAGCGCGTGGCCGATCGACACCTCCGCCAGATGCGGCAAGCCGCGGAAGAGCGGCAGGTTGTCCAGGTCGAGATCGTGGCCGGCGTTCACGCCGAGGCCCAGGGCGTGCGCCAGCTCGGCGGCCGCCACGTAGGTGGCGAACGACCAGCGGCCCGCCTGCTCGCCGCCGGCGAACGCGCGCGCGAAGGGCTCGGTGTAGAGCTCGATGCGGTCGGCGCCGAGCCGCGCCGCCCAGCGCACCGGCGCCTCGTCCGCATCGACGAACAGGCTGACGCGAATGCCGGCGGCCTTCAGCCGCCGGATGACGCCGCCGAGGCGCTCGGGTGGCGTGTCGGGCGCCCAGCCGCCGTGACTCGTGATCTCGCCGGCCGTCACCGGCACGAGCGTGCACTGATCAGGCCGCGCCGCCAGCACCAGGTCGACGAACGCGGGGCGGGGATCGCCCTCGATGTTGAACTCGATCTTGCCGCGCGGCCCGGGCGGCCGCCGCGAGACAAGCGACGCCACGCTCGTGACATCGGCGGCCCGGATGTGCCGCTCGTCTTCGCGCGGATGCACCGTGATGCCCTGCGCGCCGGCCTCGAGACAGACCTCCACCGCCCGCGTCACGCCCGGCACGGCGCCGCCGCGGGCGTTCCGCAGCGTCGCGACCTTGTTCACGTTGACCGAGAGGTTGATCATCGTCGCAGTCTTTTCAACACGGGGGACGCGGAGGAACGGAGGGACGGAGATGGGTTTGGGGAACCCCAAGCCCCTCCGTCGTCTCCGTGCCTAAGTGTCCTCCGTGTCCTACGTCAGGGTCGCCCTGACCGCCTCCGCAATTTCCTCGGCCCAGGCCTGCACCGAGGCCTGGTCGGGTCCCTCGATCATGACGCGCAGGAGCGGCTCCGTGCCCGAGTACCGCACGAGCACGCGGCCGCGGCCGGCGAGCGCGGCCTCGACGCGCCCGATCGCGGCCTGAATCTCGGGCACGTCGGCGACCGGCGTCTTCTGGCGGACGCGGACGTTCACGAGCGTCTGCGGATACGTGACAAAGTCGCTCACGAGATCGGCCAGCTCGCGGCCGGTGTGCGCCATCACGCGCAGGACCGCCAGCAGCGTCGCCTGGCCGTCTCCCGTCGGCAGGTGCTCGGCGAGGATGACGTGGCCCGACTGCTCGCCGCCCAGCACGTAGCCGCCCGCCAGCATTTCTTCCATCACGTACTTGTCGCCGACGGGCGTCCGCAGGAGCCGGACGCCGTGCCGCTTGAGCGCCAACTCCAGGCCGATGTTGCTCATGACGGTGGCGACGACCGCGCCGCCGTGGAGGGCGCCGCGCGCCTGGTAGTCGCGCCCGAGCAGCAGCAGGACCGCGTCGCCGTCGACGACGCGGCCGTGGGCATCGACGAAGATCGCGCGATCGCCGTCGCCGTCGAACGCCGCGCCGAGCCGGCAGCCGTGCTCGACGACGCTCGCGGCGAGGCGCGCCGGGTGCGTCGACCCGCACCCCAGGTTGATGTTGCGGCCGTTCGGCTCGTTCCCGAGCGCGACCACGTCGAAGCCGAGCCCCTCGAGCAGCCGCACCGCCGTGGACGTCGTGGCGCCGTTGGCCATGTCCACCGCAATCCGCGCGCCCGCGAGCGGCCCGGCGACGGGCAGGATCTGACGCAAGTGATCGAGGTATCCCGCGGAGAGATCGCGTGCGTCGACGTGCGCCTCAACCGCCGATCCGACGGACCAGCTCGCGTCGGCCATAATCGCCTCGACCGCGCGCTCGTCGGCCTCGCCGAACTTCTGGCCGCCGCCCGAAAAGACCTTGATGCCGTTGTCGCCGAACGGATTGTGCGAGGCCGAGAGCACCACACCAAGATCGAAGCCGTCCGCCCGCGCGAGATACGCGACCGCCGGCGTCGGAATCACGCCGGCCGACGTCATCGAGGCGCCCTCGGACGCCGCGCCGCGGCCGAGCTCGCGCTCGATCCACTCGCCCGACTCGCGCGTGTCGCGGCCGACAATCAGCCGCAGCGGCCGGCCGGTCCGGCGCTCGCGCACGAGCGCGGCGCCCAGGCGGGCGACCGTCGGCGGATCGAGCGGGAAGACGCCCGCGACGCCGCGGACGCCGTCCGTGCCGAACAGGCGCTCGGGCACGGCGGTCACCGGATCTGCACCAGCACCGTACTCGGCCTGACCTGGGTCGTCGTCAGCGTCCCGCCGACCGTGGCGCGCACGGTCAGGACGTGGCGGCCGACGCCGAGCCCGATGAGGTCGACCTCCGCGGCGACGGTCGCGGGATCGAGGCGGCCGAGCGCGGCGGTCGATCCCGTCACGGTGACCGCCACCGTTTCCGGATCCAGCTCCACCTGCCGGTTCGAGGCGCGGTTGCGAATGGTGATCGACACGGCGGGAATCGTGCGCTCCGCGATATCACGCCGCTCGAGCAGGAGCGTGGCCGCGGCGGGATCGACCTGCGTCACTTCCACCCCCATCGGCGCGACGGTCTGGTCGGCGCGGAGCGGCAGTTCGTGCAGGCCCGCGGGCCGGCCGTCCAGATCGACCAGGACCTGAATCTCGCTGGGCAGCAGGCGGCCGACCTGTCCGGAGACGCCGCGGACGTGCACGTCCACGGTCTGCGTCTGATTCGACAGGTCGAGCGTCGCGGGCGTGTTGCGGTAGGTCACCGGCACGCCGGACACGACGCGATCGACGCGCGGGCCGCTGACGGTGAACCAGAGCGCGGTCCCGAGGCCGAGCGCCGCGATCTTCAAGCCGACGTTGCGGAAGGGACGCCAGGCCATCAGACGTCGGCCTCGACGGGCCGCGCTTCATCCTGCGTCCGCCCCTTCTGAAAGACCAGGTCCTGCAGGCGCGCCCGCAGTTCGTCGGCGGACAGCCGGCGCTCGATGCGGCCGCGGACGGACAGCGAGATTTCGCCGCGCTCCTCCGAAATCACGACCGCGATGGCGTCGCATTCCTCGGTCAGGCCGATCGCCGCCCGGTGGCGCGTGCCGAGGTCGCGATCGAGCTTCGGGTTGACCGTGAGCGGCAGGAAGCAGGACGCCGCCGCGATCCGATCCTCCTGGATGATCACCGCGCCGTCGTGCATCGGCGCGGACGGCTGAAAGATGGTCGTGAGCAGGTCGTAACTGACGGCCGCGTCGAGCGGGATGCCGCTCTCGACGTAGTTGCGCAGGCCGATCATCCGTTCGATGACGATGATGGCGCCGACGCGCGCCTTGGCCAGCATGCCCGCCGCGGTGATGACCTCTTCAATCGTCTCGGCGGCGCGCTCGGCGCGCGCGAAGTACCGGAAGAACGGCGCCCGGCCCAGGTGCGACAGCGCCCGCCGGATGTCGGCCTGGAACAGCACGATCGCGGCGAAGACCGCGTACGCGAGGACGTTCCGGATGAGCCACGACACCGTCTGCAGCGGAAACGCCTGTGAGATGTAGAAGAGCAGAAGGACGAGCACGAAGCCGGTCGCCATCTGCATGGCGCGCGTGCCGCGGATGAGCTTCAGCGCCTCGTAGATGAGCAGGGAGACGATCAGGATGTCGACGACGTCCCAGGCGGTCAGGGGG
>JANOGJ010000339.1:0-2753 GCA_031405995.1 Acidobacteriota bacterium | reverse complement strand
CGGGCGATCTGGTGCCAGGGGTCTACCCGGGCGATCCCTGGCACCAGAGTGCCCGTTTCTGCGGAAAACAGGTACGACCCCCTATACTCCTATCTCTGAAATGGACTCCCTGTACCAGCACCTGAGCCAGTACGACGCCGTCGCGTGGCGCGCCGCCGTCAGCGCCATCACGCCCAACATCCCCGAGATCGATCGCAATGCGACCCGCATCTGGTTCGCGTTCTACCCGCTCGCGTTGCACGCGGCGCTCGAGGCGGGTGAGACCAGAGGCGACCTGCCCGACACCCAGCGCAAACTTGGGCTGATGGGTCGGTGGCGACTGGCTGACCACGTCGACTCGTCGCATCGGTTTCTGTTCGCGCATCGGCACTGGCCGCAGGTGAAGGCGGCGGTGCCCACGATCGAATCGACGGCGGGACTCGACCGCGTGATCACCCAACTCGCCGACGCCGCAGCGCGAACGGCGGGCGTGGATCCAGGGGCGCTCCTCGGCATCGCCGCCGTCGCGTTGATGACGCTGCGGCAAGTGGGGCCGGCGGCGTTCGCCGCGGCGCCCGGCGCCGTGCATCTCTCGGACGACGCCCGCGCGAAGTCGGCGCGCCAGATCCTGCGGCAGCGCGCCAGGGACGACTGGCAGGGTCTCTTCGGCTTCACGCGCGGCCTGATGAAGCGCTGGACGGCGACGTTCGACGAGAGCGATCCGGAATCGCGGTTCACCGTCATCAACGACCAGGAACTCGCCACCGCCGCCCAGGCCGACAAGCGTGAGTACCGATCGAAAGACGGCCGCTGCATTCCGAACGAGGGTCCGATTCCGGTGGAGTGCCGCGCGGCGTCGTGCGGCACGTGCTGGGTCGGCGTGATTGGCGGCGCCGAGAAACTATCGCCCGTCGATCCGCACGAGCGCACGCGCGTGAAGATCTTCGGCTACGCGGAGACGGCCGGTGAACGTCCGCTGATTCGCCTGGCGTGCCAGGCGAAAGGGCGGGGCGCCGTGTCGATTGTGATTCCGCCGTGGAACGGGATTATCGGCCGCCTCGGCCAATGAGAGCCGCGAGCTCGCGGTCGATGCGGTCGCGGATTTTCTGAATCTCATTCGCGTCGCGCGCGTTCTTGATTTCCTCGAGCGCCTTGCGCACGAGCATCTGCCCGATCCAGTTCGTCACCACGAACTGCAGCATCTCGCCCGGCTTGATGCCCGCGCTGCTGACCATCTCGCGCGGCGTCACCATGCCGAGGTACTCGGCGTGTGTCATCGGCGCGCCGCGCTTCGTCGGGCCGTTGAGGAGGTCGACGCCGCGGAACATCTCTTCCACCGAGGGCCACTTCGCCACGACCTCGGCATAGAACCGCACCTGACCGTCGGTCAGGATGAGCGTGTTCGGCCGCGCGAGCGCCGTCTTGATGCGCTCCAGTTGCTGCGGTGTTTGCGTGGGCGGCGTCTGCGCGTACGCGGGGACGCCGGATAGGACGAGCGCGGCCGTGAGAGCCGCTTGCGCGCGCGCGCGAATCGGTCGGTGACCAGACATCTGACTCACCCCAGCTTAGACGCCTCCGGCGCGTCCTGGGTCGGAAAAAGGGGGCCGAGATTTACCCACGTGTCCCCGTCGAGTACCAAAAGCGTCTTCAAATACAGCAGCACCTCGGCCTCGGAAAACGCGGCCCGGAGTCGATCGATGGCCGTCGTGAGCGCGGGGCCGGCCGGCGGCGTGATCGACTCTTCGGTGATGAGGCCGTTCTCGTGCGCGATCCCCAGCGCGTCGAGGAACGCGGCCATGAGCGGGCGCTTCGTCTGAAAGTGATACGCGATCAACGCGCGCGTCGCGACGCCATCGGAGACGTCGCCCATCTGCGCGAGATACCGCGCGAGCCGTTCCTCAGGCAGCGCCTGGACGCTCTTCGGCCGGAACTTCAGCCGCTTCGCAATCGCGATGATCGCCTCGGCGTGGTGGACCTCGGCGTCGGACGAGGACTCGTCGCGCCAGAACGCGAGCGCCGCGTCCTGGCGTGTGTCGGGCGGCAGGTCCTTCCAGAGGTGTGAGGGGCGGTCGGGCACGGCCTGATCTTAATCCACCCGCACGTATACTCATTTGTTCATGACGGACCGTCTCTTCACGCCGCGGTTCTTCATCATGTGCGCGTACAGCTTCACGGTCTTCGTGTCCGTGTTTCAGCTGCTGCCGACCGCGCCGTACCACATCCTCGATCTCGGCGGTTCGACGGCCGAAGCCGGCCTGTTCCTCGGCTTCCTCGCGTTCGCCTCCGCCGTGTCCGCGCCGTTCACCGGCTCCATCGGCGACCGGCTCGGCCAGCGCCGCGTGCTCATCGTCGTGAGTCTCGCGCTCGCCGGGTTCACGGCGAGCTACGCCTTCATCACCGATCACCGCGTCCTGCTCGGCGTCGTCGTTGCGCACGGCCTGGTGTGGTCGGCGTTGCTCTCGGCGCAGGGCGCGTATATGACGCACACCATTCCGGAGTCGCGGCGCGCGGAGGGCCTTGGGTACTGGGGCCTCGCGTCGGTCTTCGCCATGGCCGGCGCGCCGTCGCTGGGCTTCTGGGTGTATCAATTCGGCTGGATCACACTCACGCTGGAGCTCACCGCGCTCAATCTCCTGATGGCGCTCGTCGCCTGGCGGCTGCCCGACGATCGCGCGGGCGCGCACCACGATTCGCCGGTCGAGCACCCGCCGCACTACGCGATCGAGTGGCGCGTGCTGCTGCTGTCGGTGACGATGGCGTTGATTTCGTTCAGC
>JANOGJ010000317.1:0-6181 GCA_031405995.1 Acidobacteriota bacterium | reverse complement strand
ACCTCGGCCATCCGCCGTTCGGTCACGCCGGCGAGCGCGTCCTTGACCGGCTCGTGCCGGGCGGGTTCAGCCACTACGAGCAGAGCCTTCGCGTGATCGACGTGCTCGAGAACAATCGGCAGGGCCTGAACCTCACGTTCGAGGTGCGCGACGGCATCGCGCGGCATTCCAAGGGCAAGCACGGCCTGCCCGTCGGCGCGCCGCCCGAGCACCGCGCCTCCACGCTCGAGGGCCAGATCGCCCGCGTCGCGGACATCGTCGCTTACGTGAACCACGACATCGACGACGCGGTCCGCGCGGGGATTCTGGAGACGGCGTCGCTGCCGGCCGCGTCCATCACCGTGCTGGGCCGCACGTCGTCCGAGCGGATCAACACGATGGTCACCGACGTCATGCTGCGCACGCTCGAGGGCGGCCTGACGGAAGTGCGGATGAGCGAGCCTATCCTCAAGGCGACGCTCGACCTGCGCGAGTTCCTGTTTGGCGCGGTCTACGAGAACCCGCGCGCGACGTCCGAGTTCGAGAAGGCGGCCGGCGTCCTCGGCGGCCTCTGGGAGAAACTCCGCGCGAAGCCCGATCCGTATCTCGACCATGTCACGATCGACGCGGAGGGGCTGGACGCTGCGGTCCAGGACTTTCTGGCTGGCATGACCGACCGCTACGCCGTGGCCCTGTTCGAGGAGCTGTACGTGCCCAGGTCTTGGAGCGTCTAGGGCGGGGTCTTCTGCTATTATCAGGGTTTCCATCCTGCCGGTCGGACCCGGCAGTGTGTGTGACGATGCTGCTCGACCTCAGCCGGTTTCGTGGTGACACCGACCGCCTCGACCGGCGGTACGACGCGGCCGCCTTTGCGCTCGCCGGCGAGGAGTTCCGGCTGGTCGCGCCGGTCACGTTCGTCGCGGATGTCCACAAGGACGCCCGGAAGGTGCGGCTGGTCGGGCGGGTCGCGACCACGCTCGAGTGCGACTGCGGCCGGTGTCTTGAACCGTTTACGGTGCCGGTCGACGCGAGCTTCGACCTGATGTTTCTGCCGGTCGAAACCTACGTGGGCGCACTCGCGGGCGAGGTGCAAGAGGATGACCTCGGCGTCACGTACTACCGGGACGAGACGATCGACCTCGGCGGGCTGATGCGCGAGCAGTTCTTCCTGACGGTGCCGATGAAGCCGCTGTGCCGTTCGGATTGCCAGGGTCTCTGTCCGGTCTGCGGCGTGAATCGAAACCGCGAGACGTGTGCGTGCCGCGCCGAGTGGGTCGACCCGCGGCTGGAGCCATTGAGGAAACTGAAGGGCTAAGACGATGCCGAATCCCAAACGACGCCATTCCAAGACGCGGACGGCCAAGCGCCGGACCCACGACACGCTGAAGCCGATCCCGGTGGGCGAGTGCCCGCAGTGCCACGAGCTGAAGCCGCCCCACGTGGTGTGCAAGAACTGCGGCTTCTACCGGGGCCGTCAGGTGCGCGCGGTCGCAGAAGACTAATTGTCGTCCCTTCCCGTCGCCGTCGACGCCATGGGCGGCGACCAGGCTCCCGCCGCGGTCGTCGCCGGCGCCATCCAGGCCGTGCGCCGTCGTGACGTGCGCGTCACGCTCGTCGGCGCCGCCGCGCGCCTTCGCGAAGAACTCGCGTCTCAGGGCGGCGACGATCTGTCGATCGCGATCGTCGACGCGCCCGACCTGATCGAGATGGACGAAGCGCCGCTCGCCGCGCTCAGGCGCAAACCGAGGGCATCGGTGCGCGTCGCCGCCGGTCTCGTCGCGAATGGCGAGGCTGGGGCGTTGTTCAGCGCGGGCCATACCGGCGCGACGTTCCTCGCCGCTCACGGGGCGTTCGGGGCCATCCCGGGCGTGGACCGGCCGGCGTTGGCGGTGACGGTGCCGACGCGCACCGGTGCGGCGATCCTGCTCGACGCCGGCGCCAGCGTCGATTGCCGGCCCGAGCACCTCGTGCAGTTTGCCTTCCTCGGCGCCGCCTACGCCCGCATCGCGCTCGACATCGAGCGGCCCCAGGTCGGCCTGCTCTCGGTGGGCGAGGAAGCCGGGAAGGGCAGCGACCTCGTGCGCGAGGCGCACGCCCGGCTCTCGAAGACGACGCTCGACTTCATCGGCAATCTCGAAGCCCGGGAGTTCTTCTCCGGCCGCGCCGACGTCATCGTCTGCGACGGTTTTACCGGCAATGTCGCCCTGAAAATCGGCGAGGGCCTGGTCGAAGCCGCCGAGGACATGCTGCGCGAGGAGATGGGCGCGGAGTTCGTCTCGCGGATTGGCGGGTTGATGAGCCGCCGCGCGTTCGCCCGCGTCAAGCAGCGGGTCGACTACGCGGAGCGAGGCGGCGCGCCGCTGCTCGGCGTCCAGGGCGTGGCGGTCGTCGGCCACGGCCGGTCCACGCCGCAGGCGATCGAGAACGGCATCGCGCTCGCCGCCCGTCTCGGACGCGAGCACCTGGTCGAGCGGCTCACGGAAGCGTTGGCTGCACAAAAACTCTCACCATGAAGAACATGAAGAACATGAAGTTCTTGGGGGGAGCAACCCCGGACCCTCGGACCCTCGGACCTTCGGACCGTCGGACCGAGCGGATTTGCTTCGTTCTCGTTCCCTATGCTGAAGTAGGCGGGCTGTGATGGGGACGCTGAGCGGGCGCGTCGCGCTGGTCACGGGCGCGTCGCGCGGCATCGGGCGGGCGATTGCGCTCGGGCTGGCGGCGAGCGGCGCGACCGTGATCGCGGCCGCGCGGGCGGATCACGCGGCCGGCACGGCCGCCGACATCGCCGAGCGGGGCGGCACGGCCGAGGCCGCGCGCGTCGATGTGACGGAGGCCGCGTCGGTCGACCGCGCCGTGGCGGGCGTGCTCGAGCGCCACGGCCGGATCGATATCCTCGTGAACAACGCGGGCATCGCGCGGGACCAGTTGATGCTGCGGATGAAGCGCGAGGACTGGGATGCGGTCATCAGCACGAACCTCACGTCGGCGTTCACGTGCGTGCAGGCCGTCCTGAAGACGATGGTCAAGCAGCGGTCGGGGCGCATCATCAACATCACCTCGGTCGTCGGGCAGGCGGGCAACGCGGGGCAGGCCAATTACGCGGCGTCCAAGGCGGGGCTGATCGGGTTTACGAAGGCGCTGGCGCTCGAGGTGGCTTCGCGTAACATCACGGTGAACGCCGTGGCGCCGGGCCTCATCGACACGGACATGACCCGGGCCATCGCCACGGAGGCCCAGGAGGCGTGGGCGGACCGGATTCCGCTGAAGCGCCTGGGCACCCCGGAGGACGTCGCCGCGGCGGTGGTCTTCCTCGCATCCGACGAGGCGTCGTATATTACGGGGCAGGTGCTCGCGGTCAACGGCGGGATGTATACGTAGGAGGGACGGAATGGCGGTTGCTGACCAGGTCAAGAAGATCATTGTGGAGCAGTTGGGCGTCGATGAGGACGAAGTGACGCCCGATGCGTCGTTCGTCGACGACCTCGGTGCCGACTCGCTCGACACGGTCGAGCTGGTCATGGCCTTCGAGGAGGAGTTCGGCATCGAGATCCCGGACGAGGATGCCGAGAAGATCACGCGCGTGAAGGAAGCCATCGAGTACATCGACGCGCACGCCAAGAAGAAGTGACGGGGGCGGATTGACCAGGCGAGTCGTCGTCACCGGCGTCGGCCTGCTCTCGTCGGTCGGTGTCGGAACCCAGGCCAACTGGGACGCGCTCACCGCCGGTCGGAGCGGCATAGCCACGATCACGCACTTCGACGCGAGCGCCCATGCCGCCCGCATCGCCGGCGAGGTCAAGGGCTTCGATCCCCTGCGGTTCTTCGAGAAGAAGGACATCAAGAAGGTCGACGTCTTCATCCAATTCGCCGTGGCCGCCACCCAGTTCGCGGTGGACGACGCGAAGCTGCAGGTGACGGAGGAGAACGCCGATCGCGTCGGCGTCTACATCGCGTCGGGCATCGGCGGGTTCACGACGATCGAACGCGAGCACCAGGAGCTCCTGAAGGGCGGCCCGCGCCGCATCTCCCCGTTCTTCATCCCGGCGTCCATCATCAACCTCGCGGCCGGACAAGTCTCGATCCGGTTCGGCGCCCGCGGCCCCAATCTGGCGGCGTGCACCGCGTGCACGGCGTCGGCGCACGCCGTCGGCGAGGCCGCCGAGATCATCAAGCGCGGCGACGCCGACGTCATGATCGCGGGCGGATCCGAGGCGTCGATTACGCCGCTCAGCGTCGGCGGGTTCGCGGCGATGCGCGCGCTGTCCACGCGCAACGACGAGCCGGCGCGCGCCAGCCGTCCGTTCGACAAGGACCGCGACGGGTTCGTCGTCGGCGAAGGCGCCGGCATCCTGATCCTCGAGGAATACGAGATCGCCCGCGCGCGCGGGGCCTACATCTACGCCGAGGTGGCCGGCTACGGCCTGTCCGGCGACGCGTATCACGTCACCGCGCAGCCGCCGGACGGCAGCGGCGCCGCCCGGTCGATGCAGATGGCCCTCAAGAAGGCGGGCATCCGTCCGGACCAGATCGACTACATCAACGCGCACGGGACGTCGACGCCCATCAACGACCCGACCGAGACGCTGGCCGTCAAGCGCACGTTCGGCGAGCACGCGCGCAAGCTCGTGATGTCGTCGACCAAGTCGATGACCGGCCACCTGCTCGGCGCGGCCGGCGGCCGCGAGGCCGGCATCACCGCGCTCGCGATCAAACCCCAGATGGCCCCGCCGACGATCAACCTCGACGAGCCCGATCCGGCCTGCGACCTCGACTACGCCCCGCACGTGAAGCGGCCGATGACGATTCGCTACGCCCTCTCGAACTCCTTCGGCTTCGGCGGCACGAACGGGACGATTCTGCTGAAGAAGATCGACGGTTGATGAAGATCGCCGTCTGCATCAAGCAAGTCGTCACGCGCGAGTGGCAGGTTCGGATCGACGACGCGAAGACGTGGGTGCGGGATCAGGACGCGAGCTGGGAGCTGAACGAGCCGGACGCCTACGCGCTCGAGGAGTCGTTGCGGCTCCGCGAACAGCACGGCGGGGAAGTGGTCGTTGTCTCGGCCGGCCCCGCGCGCGTGTCGCAGGTGTTGCGTGAGGCCCTGGCCCGCGGCGCCGATCGCGCGATTCACGTTCAGGGTGATCACTTCGCGACGGCGGATGCGTTTGCGGCGGCCGACGCCCTGGCTGCCGCGCTGAAGGACGAGAAGCCTGACCTCGTGCTGACCGGCCTGCAGTCGGACGACCAGGGCTTCGCGCAGGTGGGCGTCGTGCTGGCCGAGAAGCTCGGCGCCGCGCACTCGACGATCATCATGGAAGTGAAAGTGGACGGCCCCTCGCTCCGCGTGAAGCGCGAGCTCGAGGGCGGCTGGTTCCAGTGGATCGCGATGCCGCTGCCGGCGGTGCTGACGATTCAGAGCGGCATCAACCAGCTGCGGTACGCGACGCTCAAGGGCATCATGGGCGCCAAGAAGAAGGAGATTCGCGCGGTGCCCGCGCCGCCGGCCCCGGCGCCGCGGCAGAAGATTCTCTCGGTCTACGTCCCGCAGAAGTCGAAGCAGACGCGCCTCATCGGCGGGTCGCCGGCCGAGGCCGCCAAGGCGCTCGTCAAGGCGCTGCGTGAGGACGCGAGGGTGATCCAGTGATCCTCGTCGTGGCTGAACAGCGGGACGGCGCGCTCAACCGCGCGTCGTGGGAAGCGATCGCGGCCGCGCAGGCGATTGGGTCGCCGGTGAAAATCGTCGTCGCCGGCGCCGGTCCGTCGGCCGCGTCGAAGGACCTGTCGGCCGCGGACGTCGCCGACGTGGTCTCGCTCGAGCACGCGGCGCTGGGCGTCTACACGCCCGACGGGTTCGTCCAGGCGCTGGCGGCGTTCATCGGGGCCGAGTCGCCGTCGCTGGTCGTCTTCTCGCACACGTATCAGACGCGCGACTTCGCGCCGACGCTCGCGGCGCGGCTCGACCGCGCGCTCGTCACCGATTGCACGGCGGTCAAGCCGGGCACGCCGCCCGTGTTCGTGCGGCAGATGTTCCAGGGCAAGGTCGCCGCGGACGTCGTGCTCGAGGGCTCGGCGCCGCATCTCGTGACGTTTCAGATCGGCGCGTTTCGCGTCGATGCGGTGAAGAAGGGGAGCGCGCCCGCGCCGGTGCGTTCCGTGGCCGCGACGGTCGATCCCGCCTTGATCCGGCAGAAGCCCGAGG
>JANOGJ010000270.1:0-3528 GCA_031405995.1 Acidobacteriota bacterium | reverse complement strand
GCGATCAAGCACATCGTGGGACTCCTCGAACCCGACGAAGGCTCCGTGCACGTCGACGGGGAGGACGTCGCGACGCTCTCGCGGCGCGACTATTTCGCGTTCGGCGAGGAGGCCGGCTCGCTCATGGGCGACCCGCGCCGCTTCACCGGCAAGGAACTCGACGCCGAAACGGCGCTGCAGTATTTCGGCGCGCGGTACTACCGGAACGAATCGGGGCGGTTCACGAGCGTGGACCCACACAACATTCTCGAAGAGGCCACGAGCGACGAGGAAATCGCCGCATTCCTCGGCAATCCTCAGGGTTGGAACCGCTACACCTACGTTCGCAACCGCCCCCTCGTGCTGACGGACCCGGACGGACGATGCCCCATTTGTGTGCTTGCGCTGCCGGCCGCCGCCGCTGCCCTTCAGCGCTACGGGCCAGCTATCCTCACCGCATTGCAGAACTGGGGTACCAGGGTCTTGGGCAGTGCTGCGGCACGAGAGGCCGCGGAGGTAGTGGTCGAGGCCGTCGTGGGTTACAACGGGCCGAGCAGCGGCCCCGCTGGCGCCGCTGTCAAGGGGGTCGCGAACGCAGTAGCGGGACTTGCGCGGCGCGACGAGCTCCTGGGCGTCGCTCGCCACCCCGGCTTGCGTGACGCGGTCGACCAGTTGTTCCGTGCGGATGCGAAGATCGGCGACGGTAGCTCGATGGCTGCGTACATGTATGAGAAGGCAACGGGACAGTTGTTATCAAAGTCGGGCCACCTCCAAAAGCTAACGGACCGCCTTGCACAGTTGCGAGCCCTCCTTCGCCGTCGGGATCTGATCGACGGCGACCGGACCATCGCAGAAAGGCTGGTCCTGGAGATTGAGAGGGCGATCAAATGACGGTGCCGGCGCCGACGACGGTCGCGGGTGTGCCGGCGTTTATTCTCAGCGCTGTGAGTGGCTTCCAGAACTCGGCAGAGTACCTGCGGCTTGACGTCGAGCTTCGTACCGTCCCCGGCCTGGTGCTGGGTCAACTCACGATTCTCCTCCGACGGCTTCAGACTGAGGCGCTTGAGAGGCCCTCAGCGAATCGGGAGACCGCCCAAACCCTGGACCAAGCGGCCGAGGCCCTAGAGGCTCTGGCTGCGTCAGGTAACCACGAGATCCAGAACCTCGTGATAGTAGAGTGCCTCGAACACCTTCACGGTGCCCCAAGAATGAGGGAGGCACTGTGGCGCAGGTTCGGGCCCGCGACCCGTGCGCTCTATCTCGCGTGGGTGGATCCTGGACCACCTTCGAAGCACGGTCCAGGCGCCTGACAAGACAGTCCCGACTAGCTAATGATGGAAATTGAGGGCGTCGAAATGAAGATTCCTGCGCCAACAACCAGTTCCGAGGTCCCGGCGTTCTTTCTCGGCACTGTGCGGGGCTTTAAGGACCACGCGGAGTTCCATCGCCTTGATGGCCCATCGCGCGCTGTGCCTGGACTGGTAGTCGGCCAACTTACCGTCTTCCTGCGACGTCTGGAAGCGAAGTGATCGAGCACTCAGAGGCCAGGTCAAGAACGATTGAATCCCTTGAGGACGGCTGCCGCGCGATCGAGGCGCCTGCTGTAGCTGGCGACCCAGCAATCAAGAACCTCGTTGTTGTGGAGATTCTCGAGCACCTTCATGGGCCCCTTGAGATTCGGCGGTCCCTCATCGGCAGGTTGGGGCCCGCAAGTCTGGAGCTGTACCACGACTGGGTAGACTCCGGGCCACGCTAACCGCTCGGACGACTGTCGACCGTATTTGGGGCAGCCGTCTCAGGCTTTGCGAGCCCCTTGTCGGGCGGCGTGAGCGGCACGGACCTCCTGGCCAACCGGGACTTCGCCAACGGGAGTTAAGACGCGATCGGGTCGGACTTCACGAACTGCGTGTTCTGGCTCGCGCCGAACGCGCCACTCCGGGCGTATGCGCTCACGACCTACGCCAGTCAGGCGTGGACGAGCGCAACGGTGGCGCTGCGCCGGCGACGGTCGGAACGTCGGGGACGTACGCGTGGCTCGAGTTCGACCCGGTGAGTCTGGCCAAGACGACGCAGGCCACCCTCGGGACGTAGTGCTTCGAGCCGGGCTCGTTCACCTCGGGCGGGGGTGCGCCAGTGTCTCGTAGCATGCTGTTGACCCTGTCGGCGGCCGTCTGCTACGCTCGGTCCGGTTTCAGACACGTGATCACCTCCCGCCTTTGCCCGGCGCCCGCGCCCACCTGGTCGTGGTGGTATGCCCGGCAGGCTGAGGGGGGCGGCGCGCCCTGAAGTAACACCACGCGCGCCGGGTTTTGATGGCCCCTTCAGCGAACGCTGAAGGGGCTTTTTGTTTTCATGGGGTCAGGCCTGTTTGGCGAAAGCCAGGCCTGACCCCTTAGACACGGCGTAAGCCGGGCCTGACCCCTTAGAGGGAGTTCTTATCACCGACATCGTCCAGACCGTGACCGCCGATCGGATGGCGGATCTTCGCCGGGCCCGCGACCGTGCGACGGGCGCCGACCTCGTCGAACTGCGCCTCGACGGCGTGACGGATGTCGACGTCGCCGGCGCACTCGAAGGCCGCACGCGACCCGTGATCGTCACGTGCCGGCCGGTGTGGGAAGGCGGACGATTCGACGGCAGCGAGGAGGCACGGCTACGGTTACTGGCCGAGGCCGTCCAGCTCGGGGCGGAGTTCGTGGACGTCGAGTGGCGCGCGGAGTGGCGGAGCCTGCCGCGCGGCGAGCGCACGACGGTCGTGTTGTCGCACCATGACTTCGAGGGCGTGCCGGCGGACCTGGCGGATCTCGTGCGTGCGATGCGCGCGTCGAGCGCCGGGCTCATCAAGATCGCGGTCACCGCCCAGCGGCTGAGTGACTGCCTCACGTTGCGGGACGCCGTCCGAGACGCCGGTCCGCGCATCGCCCTTGCGATGGGACCTGCCGGACAGCTCACGCGGATCTGCCCGTGGCTGCTGGAGTCGCGCTGGGCGTATGCCGGCTCCGCCGCGTCGGGTCAACTGCCGCTCGACGCGATGGCGGACACCTACCGGGTGCGGACCACGTCGAGCGCGACGGCCGTCTACGCGATTGTCGGCTCGCCGCTGTCGCACTCGGCCTCGCCCGCGATGCACAACCCGGCGTTCGCGGCCAACGGGCTCGACGCCGTCTACGTGCCGCTCGAGACGACCGACGTCCGCGAGTTCTTCACCGTCGCCGACGCCATCGGCGTGATCGGCGCCAGCGTGACTGCGCCGCTCAAGGCCGCGTTCGGGGACGACGTCGTCACGCGGGACGAAATGGCCCGCCGGATCGGCGCGGTCAACACGCTGCGGCGGCGGGACGGGCGCTGGGAGGCCACGAACTTCGACGTCGCCGGGTTCATCGTGCCGTTCGAGCGGCGCGGCAGCCGGCTGGCTTGAGACCGTCGCACTGCGCCGCCAGCTGCAGGCCATGCCCGACGGCGGCGTGTTCGCCATCACCATTCCCGAGGCGCCTACCGCTGCCCGCCCGGCCCGTACGAGCGGGCTTCAGTCGTTGCCGGCTATCTCAA
>JANOGJ010000258.1:0-6844 GCA_031405995.1 Acidobacteriota bacterium | reverse complement strand
CACCTGACGCGCAGCCGGTGCACACGCGGCGCCCACGATACCCGGGCAGGAACCCGCGCCGGTTCGAAGAGAAGTACAAGGAACTGAATCCCGAGCGCTACGCCTCGGAGGTGCAGAAAGTCCTCGCCTCGGGCAAGACGCCGGCGGGCACGCACCGGCCGATCATGGTGGAGGAAGTGCTCCGGTGTCTGCAGCCAACGCCCGGTGAAGTCGCGATCGACTGCACGCTCGGCGGCGGCGGGCATGCGCAGGCGATCCTGGAACGGGTGCAGCCGGGCGGACGCCTGATCGGGCTCGACGTCGATCCCTTCGAACTGCCGCGCACGGAAGCACGCCTGCGTGCCGCCGGTTTTGGTCCCGACACGTTCGTCGCACGGCACGGAAACTTCGCTGGGCTGCCGCAGGTGCTCGCCGCGGAGGGACTCGAGGCCGCGGACCTCGTCATTGCGGATCTGGGCGTGCGCCTGAGACGAGCGCCGGATACGCGACGGGCGCCCAGCCGCAGAGGACGGCGAACGTCCCGTCGCCGAACCGCACGCACTGCCCCAGCCGTTCGAGTTCAGGACTGGTCTCCTTCATGCCCACGATGTTCGGGTGATCGGCCAGCGCCGCCACGATGGGCACGGTCAGCGTGATGCCGGTCACGCCCGGCAGGTTGTAGAGCAGCACGGGCACCGGCGACGCGTCCGCCACGGCGCGGAAGTGCGCGACGAGCGCGTCGGCCGTCATCTGGGACTTGAAGTACGACGGCGTGCGCACCAGCACGGCGTCGGCGCCTAACGCCGCGGCCTGACGCGAGGCGCGGATGGTCGCGCGCGTGGACTCGCGGCCGGCGCCCACGAGCAGGAGTCGGTCGGCCGGCACTTCCTGGCGCACCGCCGCCACGAGACGATCGTTCTCGTCGTCGTCCAGGAAGGCCGCCTCGCCGTTGGATCCGAGGACGAGCACGCCGGCCAGTCGCGTTCCCATCCAGCGGCGCACGTTGGCGGCGATCGCGCGTTCGTCGATGTCGCCCGTCGATCGATCGAACGGCGTGGGAATCGGTGGGAAGATGCCCTGGAGACGATTGAGCATGCTCAGATCCGGAGGCTATCCACGGTGGAGACGGCTGTCAACGCAACCCGTCACGAGATTCGCCCCCGGCCGATGAGCAATTCCGTCGCCGGCGCGCGCGTCCAGACCAGCAGCTGCACGCCGAGGACGACCAGAAACAGCGCGGCGGCGGGCGCCAGGAGCCACGGCGCTTCGGCCATCATGCGGACGTTGGCGGCCTCCTGGAGCATCGTGCCCCAACTCGCTTTCGGCACGGGGAACCCCAGACCGAGATAGGACACGGTCGCTTCCGCGACCAGGAGCGCGGGAATGAGCAGAAGCACCTCGACCGACAGGAACCCGCGCGCGGCCGGAAGAAGATGCCGTGCGAGCCGGAACGGCGACGCCCCGGCCGCCCGCGCGGCCACGGCGTAGTCGCGCCGGCGCTCGGTCGCGACGACCGCGCGGACACCGCGCGCGGCATGCGGCCAGGCGGCCACCGCAAACAGACCGGCCATCAAGAGGAACACCTCACTCGTCGAGAGCACGGCGGGCAGCGCGCCTCTCAACACCAGGACCAGATACGCCCCGGGGAGGACGAGGAGGAAGTCCGCGATGAGCATGAGGACCGTTTCCGTCCCGCCGCCGACGCTGCCGGCCAGTCCTCCGACGAGCGCGCCGAGCACGAGCGCCCCGAGAACACCGAGCGCGGTGACGCCGAGCGACAGCCGCGCGCCGTACAGCAGGCGTGAGAACACATCGCGCCCAAGCGCGTCGGCGCCCATCAGCAACAGCGGCCCGCCGGCGTCGGGCAGCGACATCACGGATCCACCGGAGAACCAGGTCAGGGCCCTCGGCGCGGTGGTGTCATCGCGGTATTCGCGCGCGAGCCGGTCCTGGAGCATCTGCGGATAGACGAACGGCATCCGAAGGCCGCTCGCGTCGCGCATGTGGATGCGCATCGGCGGCGCATACGCACGGTCGGCGAACTGCTTGTCCGGAGGGTTCGGTGCCAACACCGGCGCGAACAGCGCGAGTCCGGCGATGCCGGCGAGCAACGCCGCGCCCGCGGCCACGCGCCATCGCGACGCTGCGGACGTCACGCGCCGCCCCGCACACGGGGGTCGACCACGGCGCGGGCGATATCCGCGGCCAGGTTCCCCACGGCGATCAACATGGCGCCGACGAGCGCGCATCCCGCGACGAGGAACAGGTCGCGGCCCGTGAGGGCGTCAAACATGAGCCGGCCCAGTCCCGGCCAGCTCGTCATCATCTCGACGGCCAGAGAGCCGCTGAACAGACTGCCAATCACGGCGCCGGCGATGCCAAGAACCGGCAGCAGGGACTGACGCGCGGCGTGGACCCAGACGAGCCGCGCTGGAGGGACTCCGCGCGCGGCGGCCGCGATGAGATCGGGCGACGACAGAGCGTCTGCCAGGGCTTGCGACTGGAGGCGCTCGAGCATCGCCGCGACGGGCAGCGCGAGCGCCAATGTCGGAACGGCGTAGCTGCCGGGCGCAATGGACATCCAGCCGGTGGCGACCGCCATCAGAAGCAGCGCGAGAACGGCGACGATCGGCGGGCAGGCCACGAGCGCGACCGACACGGGCGCAACAAACGCCGCGAATCGTGGGCGCGATCCCGTCAGCACGCCCAGCGGAAGACCGATGGCCACGGCGACCAGGAGGGCCAGCGCCGCGAGCCGGGCGGTCGCACCCGCGCGCTCGCGCACGAGGTCCGACACGGGCCGGCCGAACACCGAGGATTGGCCGAGGTCCAAGGTGACGAGCCCCGTCGCCCAATCCCGCAGGTGCACCAGGAGCGGACGGTCGAGGCCGAGGCGGCTGCGCGCATCGGCGATTTCCGCAGGGCTGGCGCGGGACAGGAAGAGCTCGGCGGTCGCATCGCCCGGAGCCAGCCGGACCAGCACGAACGCTCCGGCGGACACGACGACGACAAACAGCGCCGCGGCGGCCAGCCGCCCGCCGACGAACGCGGCGAGGTCGCGCGTCACTTGCGGGTGGAACCGGCGGGCGCCGGGACGAGCGACAGCATCTCGGCATTCCACAAAACGGTTGGCGACAGCACCGACGGCAACGCGCCGCCGACCCGCGCGCTCGTCGCGACGACGACTTTGGGCGCGGCGAAGTAGAGCACCGGTAGATTCGCGGCGAAGATGCGCTGCACCTCGGTGAACAGCCGCCGGCGCTCGGCGCGATCGAGGGTCGTCGACTGCTTCAACATAAGGTCATCGATCTGCGCTTCCCATTCGCTGGCCGGCTTCGTTTGGGCGGGATGCCAGAGATGAAACGACCCGCTGCTAATCCAGAAATCAAGCGAAGCCACCGGATCGAAGGAGTCCAGGACGATCGAGAAGAACACGGCGTCGTAGTCGCCCGTGCCGGCCATCAAAAGGCTCAGCAGCGAGCCGAGCTCCATGGGCACCACGTCGACCGACAAGCCCACGGCGGCCAGCTGCTCCTGGATGATCGCGGCCGACCGTTCGCGAATGGTGTGTCCCTTCGTCGTGAGGATCGAGAGACGGGCCGTCTCGCCCCGCTCGTCGTCCACCTTGCCGTCGCCGTTTCGATCGATCAGGCCCATCGACCCGAGGAGCACCTTCGCGCGCGCGGGATCAAAATCGGTCCGCGGAAGATCGGGGAGATACCACTCGCCGTGGCCCGGCGTGACGGGACCGAACACGGCTTCGGCGGCGCCGAGGTACACCGTCTGGACGATGCGTTGGCGGTCGACGGCGTGCGAGATCGCCCGCCGGAGTTCCGGGCGCTGGAGCCACGGGCGAGTGCGCGCCCGGGGAGAGGCCGGATCGAGATTGAACCAGAGCATTTCCGGATTCAACGCAATCCCAGCTTCGTTCAGCGTCACCGCGCCTTGGTCCTGAAGCTTCTGCAAGGCGGCGAGATCCTCGGGGCGAACCTGATCGGTGATGAGGTCGACCTCGCCGGCCTCGAGCCGCAGGATCTCCGCGTTCTGTTCCGGGACGATCTGCACTTCGATCTCGTCCAGGTACGGCAACGACGCGCCCTGTTCGTCGCGACGCCAGAAGCGCGGGTTGCGCGCGAAGAGCAGGCGCTGGCCGGCGACGTACTCCCGCAGGACGAACGGTCCGAGTCCCGCGAGGTCGGAGGGCGGCGTGGTCACACCCCAGGCGTCCCGGAACTTCCCGGCGTCAAACGCGCTTCGGAGTTTGTGCTGCGGCAGAATCGGCACGGCATCGAGCAACGCGAGGCCGGGTCCGTACGGCGCGGGGAAGATGACGAGAACCCGCCGGGCGTCGAGGGCCCTGACGGTCAGCGGGCTGCCGGCGACGAGCACGCTGGAGGCGATGGGGCTCTTCACCTTGGCGTCGTAGAGCACCTCAAAGCTGAAGAGGACATCCGCGGCGCTGAACGGCGCGCCGTCCGAGAAGGTGACGCCGTCTCGGAGCGTCAGCGTCCAGGTCAGGCCGTCGGGGGAGTTGGTCCATTCGGTGGCCAGGCGCGGCTCGATTTCGCCCGTGGACAGATTCAGCCGAACCAGGGTGTCCTGCGTCAGGCGAGAGACCAGCTCCTCCGCGAGGTTCGGAGACACATACCGATTGAGCGATCTGGGCTCGGAGCGGTGGGTGGCAATCAGCCGGCCACCCCGGGTTCCGGTAGCCGGCTTGGCAGATCCCTCCCGGGTGTTCACGAACCAATAGGCCAACCCGGCCGCGGCCAGCAGGGCCACCAGGGCAGTTGAGACACGACGCGTGGTCAATTCGGATACTCCTCGCTGACGCTATTGCATGCGGATTTCAATCCAAGCACGTGAGACAGCTCGAAAGGGCCGATTTGGCCTCTGATTGTGTCCAAAGAGTCGCAAACTTGCGATCTGGTCGACGAAACTGTAAGTCAGCCCCGTTTTTTGAGTGCGAAACCGTAATCCGAACGGCCAAAACGCGCAGGATCAGCGCAGATTTGTTCGTCGAACTTACTGGTACGGTACATGCGTGACGGTTCTGTGGGTCGGCGTACAAGATCGTTCGACCGTCCCAACAGGACCGTAACTTATGAAGCCCTACTGCCCCCACCTCAGCCTCCGCTCGACGCGGTTGATCACAGTTATCGGCCTCAGCGCCTTCCTCCTTGCGATGCCGGCCGCCGCCGTTGCGCAGCACAAGGCCGAAATTTCGCGAGGTCTGGCCCGGCAGCTCCAGGCGGGAGGCGCGGAGATCAGCGCCATCTACGAGGGACCCCAGGCGGAGGTGGACCGGCTGGCCGTCATGTATGGCGTCCGGGTGACCAAGCGGCTGGACGGTGGCGCGGTCTTCTCGGGCAGCAGTCAACAGATTGACGCCCTCTCCGGCGATTCCGGGGTCGGCGCGCTCAGCGGGGACGAGTTGGTCATGGGGACGACCTCCGTGGCGACCCGATCAACCGGCGCCAGCCAGCTGTTCCGGGCGTTCGGCAAGACGGGCAATTTCAGCGGGTTGGTCGGCCGGGGCATCGGGGTCGCGATTATCGACTCGGGCATTGCGCCCCATTCGGACCTGAAGAACAGGCTGCTCTACTCGGTGAACTTCACGAATGAGGATGGATTCGACCAGTACGGCCATGGCACGCATGTGGCCGGTATCGTCGCCGGCAGCGGCTCGGGTAGCCGAAGCGGCCAGGACAGCACGTATGTGGGCATGGCGCCGGGGGCGGCGCTCATCAGCCTCAAGGTGCTCGGTGCCAACGGCACGGGCTACGTGTCTGACGTCATTCGGGCGCTCGACTGGACGATTCGCAACAAGCAGCGCTACGGAATTCGCGTCGTCAATCTCTCGCTGGGCCATCCGACATCGGGGTCGTATGCGAACGACCCGCTGGCGAAGGCGGTCGAGCGGGCGGTCGCGGCGGGGCTGGTGGTCGTGGCGTCGGCGGGCAACTTCGGGAAGCTGCCGGACGGCACGCCGCTCGTGGGCGCGGTGGTGTCGCCGGGCTACACGCCTGGCGCGTTGACGGTCGGCGCGCTCAACACGCGTGGGACGGTGGCGCGGTCGGATGACGGCGTGGCGACGTACAGCTCGCGTGGGCCGGTCGGGGATCCGGACGTGCCGTCGAGTTGGGAACTCAAGCCGGATCTGGTCGCGCCGGGCAACGCGATTGTCTCAGCGGGCGCCCAGGGCAGCTACCTCTGGAACACGTTCCCGGAGCGTCGGGTGCTGGGCCAGACGGGCGGGACGTACCTCACGCTGTCCGGATCGAGCATGGCGGCGGCGGTGGTCTCAGGTGCGGTGGCGCAGATGCTCCAGGCGGAGCCGAAGATGTCGCCGGCGCAGGTGAAGTTCGCGCTGCAGTTTTCAGCGGAGCCGGTGAAGGGGTTTGGCCTGATCGAACAGGGCGCGGGCAGCCTGAATATCGCGTTAGGCGTCAAGGTGGCGCAGAGCCGGAATCTGTTGTCGGCGCCGCGGCGCGTGGTGATTGGCGGCGAGACGATTGAGAGCGGGCGAATCGCGTTCGGAAACGCGATTGTGTGGGGCGGGAACAGAGCACGCGGCGACTCGATTGTTTGGGGCGCTGGTCTGGCCCGAGCCAATTCGATCGTCTGGGGCGGCAATGCCGTCAGGGGCGACTCCATTGTGTGGGGCGCCAATGCCGTTAGGGGCGACTCAATCGTCTGGGGCGGCTCGATCGTTTGGGGCGGCTCCATTGTGGGGGGTGGGTCAATCGTCTGGGGCGGCTCAATCGTCTGGGGCGCGAACGTCAAGGGCGAGTCGATTGTCTGGGGTGGCTCAATTGTCTGGGGAGCCAACATCCACGGGGATTCCATCGTGTGGGGCGGCAAC
>JANOGJ010000249.1:0-3544 GCA_031405995.1 Acidobacteriota bacterium | reverse complement strand
GGCAGTGCGTGCGGTTCGGCGACGGGACGTTCGCCGTCCTCTGCGGCTGGGCGCCCGTCGCGTATCCGGCGCTCGTCTCAGGCGCGGCCGGCGCCATTCTCGCCGTCGCCAACGTGCTGCCCGCCGAGTGCGTGTCGCTCTTCGAACTGGCGCGGGCCGGCCGTCATGCTGAGGCGCTCGCCCTGCAGCAGAAACTGACGCCCCTCGCCCAGCTCGTGACCAGCATCCACGGCGTGGCCGGGTTGAAACTGGCGATGGAGATGCGGGGATTTCACGGTGGGCCGGTACGGGCGCCGCTGCAGCCCGCGCCGGACCAGGCGCGTGACGCGATCGCGCGGGCGCTTGCCGACTTCGATCGCTAAGGGGGCCAACCGCGATGCTGCCGACCAACGACCGCCTTCTGCTCGGCCCGGGGCCGTCGCCCGTGTCCGCGCGCGTGATGGCGGCTCTCGCCGCGCCCGCCCGTTCCCACCTCGATCAGGAACTGCTCTCACTCCTCGACGACATCCGCGCGAGACTCGCGCGGGTCTTCCGCGCGCCGGACGGGTCGTTGACACTGGCGATTTCCGGCACGGGCACCTCCGGCATGGAAACCGTCGTCGCGAATCTCACCGAGCCCGGCCGTCGCGCCCTGGTCATCGTCACGGGCTACTTCGGCGAGCGGCTGGCGATCATGCTCGCGCGCTACGGCGCCACGGTTGAGCGCCTCGACGTGGAGTGGGGCCGCGCGGTCGACCCCGCGGATGTCGCGCGCGTGCTGGCGGCGCGTCCGGCCGACCTCGTGGCGGTGGTCCACGGGGAGACGTCGACCGGCGTGCGCAACCCCGTGCCCGAGATCGCGCGCCTCGCGCGTGAGCACGGCGCCCTGGTGCTCGTCGACGCCGTCACCTCGCTCGGGGCGATGCCGGTGGACATCGCCGCCTGGGGCGTCGATGCCTGCTTCTCCTGCAGCCAGAAGGGTCTCGGCGCGCCGTCCGGACTCGCGCCCGTCATCTTTACTCCGCGCGCGCTCGAGCGCCGGGTCGCGTGCCGGAGCTTCTATTTCGATCTCGGATTGCTCGAGGACTACTGGGTGCGCCGGAAGTACCACCACACGATCTCGGCGCCGCTCATCTACGCGCTGGACACCGCGCTGGCCGAACTCGAGGACGAAGGACTCGAGGCGCGATGGGCGCGACACGAGCGCGTCCACCTGGCGCTCGTCGACGCCCTCGACTCGGCCGGCTTGTCGCTCCTGCCTCGTCAGGCGGATCGGCTGTGGAGCCTCAACGCCGTTCGCGTGCCTGATGGCGTGGATGATGGGGCCGTGCGCACCCATCTCATGCGCGCCCACGGCATCGAGATCGGCGCGGGACTCGGTCCGCTGGCCGGCAAGATCTGGCGGATCGGGTTGATGGGATCCGGATCGACACAAGCGAACGTCGCCCGTGTCATGCACGCCCTCGCCGACGCGCTCGACCGTCAGCGAACCGCAGCATCCTCAGGACCGAGGGTCTTTCCATGAAACTTACTCGCCTGCTGCTCGTCGTCGTGGCCTCCGCTTGCGCGACCAACCCGGCGACGGGCCGCCGCCAGTTGATCTTCATGTCCGAAGCGCAGGAGATTCAGCTCGGCAAGCAGTCGGACGCCGAAATCCGCCAGCAGATGGGCGTCTACAACGACCCGCAATTGCAGCAGTATGTCGACCGGGTCGGGCAGCGGCTCGCGCGCGCTTCGAAACGCCCCGGGTTGCCGTGGGCCTTCGCCGTGGTCGATGAGCCAGCGGTCAACGCGTTCGCCCTTCCCGGCGGCTTTGTGTATCTCGCGCGCGGCATCCTGCCGTTCCTCCGCGACGAGGCCGAGATGGCGGCCGTGCTGGGCCACGAAGTCGGTCACGTCGATGCTCGCCACTCCGCCGAGGCCTACTCCAAACAACAGGCCTTCGGCGTCAGTCGCGCGCTCGGCGGCGCGCTGTGGCCCAGGGGCAAGGCCGTCATCGGCGCCGCCAGTGTTGGCCTCGGGTTTGCTTTTCTCAAGTTCGGCCGCGACGCCGAGCTCGAGTCCGATCGGCTGGGCGTGAATTACACGTCCGCCGCCGGATGGCAGCCGTCGGCCATGCAGGGACTGCTCGGAACCCTCGCGCGGCTCGACGAAGCGCAAGGCTCCCGCCGCGGCGTGCCGAACTGGGCGTTGACGCATCCGCCCGCGGCCGATCGAGTCATGAGGGTGCAGGAGGCCGTGGCCGCCGCCGGAACGGCGTCGACGACGACGAACCGCGCGGAGTTCGAACGCGTGATTGAGGGCGTGGTCTTTGGCGACAGCCGGGAGAAGGGCATCGTGCGCGGAAGTCAGTTCCTGCATCCCATCCTTCGGTTCGGCGTGCAGCTGCCGGATGGGTGGGAGATCGCCAACGCCAATGATCAGGTCTCCGCGCAGCCGCCCGACGCCGGCAGCGTCGCGATCATTCTGCAGATCGTCGAGGGCGGTTCCGAGAATGCCGCTCAGGTGGCGGAGGCCAGCATGACCGAGGCCGGATTTCGGCAGACGAGCGGCTCGGCAACGACGATCAACGGCTTGCGGGCCCATGCCGGCACCTACGAAGGCACCGCGAGCAACCAACGCGTCGTCGCCCGGGCCGCGTTCATCAAGCACGGCGGCCGGACTGGGCAGTTCTATCGGCTCGTGGGGCTGGCGGTCGCCGACCAGTTCGGCGCCGTCGAATCCGCCATTTCACGTTCGATCAATTCGTTCCGACCGCTCTCGCAGCCGGAAGCCGATCGCATCCAACCGGACCGCGTGCGGTTCCACGTCGTGCGAGCCGGGGACACATGGGACTCGATCGCCCGATCCGTCACCGATGGCGTGAAGGCAGGGACGATGGCCATCATGAACGGACGCGAGCCTGGCGCAGCGCTTCGTGTCGGCGAACGAATTCGGATCGTCGTGGGCGGCTGAGGGGTGAGCAGGCCCCGATGGCTGAGCTGGTCACGAGTCGGCCGGGGGATCCTCGGAGGGCTGGCCGCCGTGTTTGCGACCGTGGGCTACACCTGGCTGACGCTGCCCGATGTCCGCGAGCTGCGCCGCGAGCGGCCGGTGTCGACGGCGTTCATGCGACTCCGCGCGGAGGAGGCCAGGGCGGCGGGGCGGCCCGTTCGTCAGTCCCATCGATGGGTGCCGTACACGCGCATCAGTCCCGCGCTCACACGCGCCGTCCTCGTGACTGAAGACGCGGGCTTCTGGGGACACGAGGGCATCGACTTCGAGGAAATCCGAGCCTCCATCGAGGACACGCTTACGAAGGGCAGTCCGCTCCGCGGTGCGTCCACGATCACTCAGCAGCTGGCGAAGAACCTCTACCTCTCGCCCTCGCGCAACCCGTATCGCAAGGTGGCCGAGGTGTTCATCACGCGGCGGCTCGAAGCTGAGCTTTCGAAGACGCGCATTCTCGAGCTGTACTTGAATCTCATCGAGTGGGGTGACGGCGTCTGGGGCGCCGAGGCGGCCGCTCTGGCCTACTTCGGCATTCACGCCAGCGAACTGTCGGGCGAGCAGGCCGCGCTGCTCG
>JANOGJ010000205.1:0-2019 GCA_031405995.1 Acidobacteriota bacterium | reverse complement strand
TTCAGCACGCCGTCCTTGATCATGCGGGGAAGACACCCGATGTGATCGAGGTGGCAGTGCGTGAGGATCAGCAGGTCGATGTCGAACGGCGGGCTCGTGTTCAAGATGGCCGCGATCTGATCCGGAATCGAGTCCGACCCGGGCTGCCCATCGAAGTCGCCGGTATGACCGCCGTCGATCAGGATGGTCTTGCCTCCGACGAGACACAGGATGGAATCACCGAACTTCTCCTTGCCCATATCGAGCAGGAAGTAGCGCGGCGTGACGGCGTCTTCGGTAGGCCTGGCCATGGAGCACCTCCCAGGGCGGCGCTTCGCAACCGCCTCCGCGAATGCTACGGCGAGTTCGCCGAAGCCGAAGGCGAAGGCGACCCGAAGCGCCCTCCGTCATTATTTATCCGACCACTGCAATGTCAGGATCTGCACGCCCGGGCGCGTCGTCGAGACGCCGGTCATCTTCGTCGGCGGCGCGTCGGCCGGCCGCTTGATCGTGATCGCGTACTGCACGATCGTGTTCGCGGCCACGCTGCGCAGATAATCCGGCAGCGGCACGGGCGTCGGTAACGTCAGCCGCATCCCGCCGCTGTTGGCCGCGAGCCCCTTCAGAAGGGCTTCGCGGTTCGCGTCCTGACGAGTGCCGTATCGCACCGAGATGCCCCAGACGGACGCGCCCGACTTCCGGACTTCCTCGGCGACGAGCTTGCTGTCCATGTTGCTGGCTTCAGGTGTTGGCTCGCGGTTGACCGTGAGGATCACGCGACGCCGGCTCGGCACCTTCGCCAGTTGTTTGGACGCTTCGGCGAGCGCCTCGTTCAAGACGGGCTCGCTCGTCTTCGGGATCATCTTCGGAATCAGCGGCTCGAGGTCCGCCAGGGTGGAAGTGAACTCCTTCCGAATCGTGGCCGCGCCGCCGAACTCCATCAGCATGATCTTGCTGGTGGGCGCGGCGTCGAGGACGACCTTCACAAAACCGGTGAGCGCGTCGCGCATATACGGCAGCATGTTGTTCGAGTTGGATTGGTTCGTGCCGTCCGATCCCAGGCTGGTGTCCACCAGGACTGCGTAGTAGATCGGTTCCTCCGCCTTGCCGACCTTCGCGACTTCACGGACAACGTTGTCCTCCTTCACGGAGAAATCCGTCGGCGCCAGGTCCATCACGGGCATGCCGTTCCCGCCGACAGCGGAGACGTAGATCGTCCGTTCGGCCTGAGGCGCGTTGGCGGCGACGATGGGTGAAACGAGCACGGCCGTCGCAAGGGCTGCGGAGAGTACGGTCTTCATGAGCAATGCCTCCAGGCGACGGCAGTATACGCGCCGGACGTTGTCGGCCGGCCCCAAAAAGAGAAACGCGACGCCGGCCGAAGGGCCCGCGTCGCGCGGGAGAGATGACGCGTCCGTTGGCGGTTACCTGTTCCTGTGCGGCTGATCGAAGTGCGCCTGGAGGTTGCCGCCCGTCAGGTTCTGAAGCGGAACGTTCAGCACGACGTTCGCGGGGTTGGCCGTCTCGAAGATCTTGATGGCCATCTTGTCGTTGACGCCCGGCTCGCCGCCGTCGACGAGCGTGAACTCAATCGTGAAGCCGTCGTCCCCGTTGTACCGGCCGATCCCGACGCCGATCAGCGTGTCGAGCGGCGCGGCCGGTGGCGGCTGGAGGATCGCGTCGGCATCCGTGCACTCGGTCGTGCTCACGTGCTGGGTCATGTGGAACTTATTGCCGAGCCAGTTGATCTCCAGATTGTTCGAGAGTCTCAGGTCGCAGTGGATCGTCAGGCCGCGGGTGATCTTGATGCCGGCCGCCGTGATCTGATGGCCTCCGCCCGTGAAGCGGCCCGTGCCGGGCGCGCACTGGTCGGCCGGCAGGGTGACCTGCACGGCATGCGTCTGTCCGCCAGGGTAGGTCTGGGTCGCGTCGAACCACGTGCCGAGCACCGCCAGCGAGACGGTGACCGTGTCGCCCGGATCCGATCCTGCCGGGGCCGGCACGGTGTCTGAGAACTCGTAGGCGGGCGGCGCGAACGCG
>JANOGJ010000576.1:0-10575 GCA_031405995.1 Acidobacteriota bacterium | reverse complement strand
GGGCCCGCCGCGCGCGGCCCGGCGCCGGGCCGTCCTCGTGCCCCCGCGCGCGTCGGCAGAGCTGTTCCGCCAGACGCTCGAAAGCCGCGCGCTCGACACGCCGGGCCGCGCGCTCATCCTGCCCGATCTCGTCACCCGGGACGACTGGATGGCGCGCCTGCAGAGCGCGTGGCCCGATGCGCCACCGCTCCTGCCGCGGCTCGCGCGCGAGCGACTGCTCGACCGGGCGGCGCGAGCCGCCGCCCGGCGCGCGCGCATGCGCGGGTCGCCGTTCGAGATCCGGCCCGGCCTCGTCGCCGCGATGCTCGACCTCTACGACGAGCTGAGGCGGCGCCGGCGGACGGTGCCGCGGTTCGCGCAGGTGCTGTTCGACGAACTGCGCGGCGAGCGCGACACCGACCGCGGCAGCGAGAGCCTCGTGCACCAGACCGCGTTTCTCGGCTTCACCTTTCTCGGATACGAGCGAGGCGTGGCCGCAAGCGGAGGGTGGGACGAGCACCTGCTGCGCCGGCGCCTGCTCGATCGCCCGCTCCCGTTGCCCTTCGACCACGTCATCGTCGCCGTCGCCGATCACCCGTCCGATCCCAAAGGCCTCTGGCCGGCGGATTTCGACTTACTGGGCAGGCTCACCGGTCTCGCCGCGATCGACGTCGTCGTGACCGATGAGGTGCACGACGCCGGGTATCGCGAGCGCGTCGAGCAGGAGCTGCCCGGCATCGAGGAGGTACGACAGGAAGGCCCGTCCGAGCGGCCCGTCCTCGTCAGGCCGCCCGCGCAGCCGGAGGCGCTCTGCTGGAAAGCCCGCGACCGGGAGGAAGAGTTGCGCGACGTGGCGCGACTGATTCGCGCGCGCGCGCGCACGACGCCGTCCGGGCCCGAGCTGTCCGGCGCAACGGCGATCGTCTTTCGCCGGCCCCTGCCGTACCTCTATCTGGCCCAGCAGGTGCTCGCCGACGCGCAGGTGCCGTACCAGGCCTTTGACGCCTTGCCTCTCGCGGCCGAGCCTTACGCCGCCCTGGTCGACCTTGTCGTCTCCGCGGCGAAAACCGGCGGGACGCGGGAGACGAGCGTCGCCCTGCTGCGCTCGTCGATGCTGACGTTCAGCGCCGCCGGTGAGTCCATCGGCCTCGCGGACGCCGCCGCGCTCGACGCGGCGCTGGCCGACCGCCGCGCCGGCGGGGAGGCCGACACCTACCACGCGGTCGTGGACGACTACTTCGACGATCCAGAGACTCGGCGGAAGAACCGGCATGCGGCGGCGCGTCGTGCCGCGGCGGCGGCGGCGGCGATTCGTGACGAGCTGGCGCCGTATCGGAGAGGGCCCACCGCCGCCCGGATCAGGGCCATCGCCGGCTTCCTCCGGCGTCACGAGCGTCCCCTGGCGGCCGACGCGCCGGTGCGCGACCGGCACCTGCGGGCGCGCGCGGCCATTCTCGGCATCCTGGACGCGCTGGACGCCGCCTTCGACGCCGACGGAGACACGGCTGATGCCGGCGAAGATCCGACCGCGTGGATTCGTCACGCGATCGAGGCGCAGACGTTCGCCCCGCGGCGCGGCGCGGCCGGCGTGCACCTGGCCGACGCCGTGGCCGCGCGCTTTGGTGCATTCGATCACGTGCATCTGGTCGGCCTCGTGGAAACTGAATGGCCGGCGCGGGCGGCCCGCAGCATTTTCTACACGAGCGGGCTGCTCGAGCCGCTCGGGTGGGCCGCCGGCCGCGCGCACGCGAAGGCCGAGCTGGCCGCGTTCCGCGACCTGCTCACGCTCGCGCGGCACACCACCACGCTCCACACGTTCGACCTGGAGGGCGACGCCATCGTGGCCCGGTCGGCGATGGTGGACCTGGCCCGGGACCTGCCGGCCGTGGACGCCCCGGAGCGCGGGCGTTCGCTGGTGTTCGCCGACGAAGTCCTCACCACGGGGGCGCAGCCGGACGGGCTCGATCCCCGCACGGGCGCGTGGTTGGACCTCCGCCGGGCGCGGCCGGGCCTGGACGATCTGCGGTACCGCGGTCACGTGGACGCGCGGCCCGCGCAGGCCTATCGCGTCACGGGCGTCGAACGCTACACCTTGTGCGCGTTCAAGTACTTCGCCGAATCGGTCCTGCGCCTACCCGAGGAGCGCGAAGAATCCGAGAGCCTCACGCCGCTCGAGCGGGGCATGTTCGTCCACACCCTGCTCGAGTTGTTCTACCGCACGTGGCAGGAACGCGGCGGCCGTGCGATCACCGAGGCCACGCTGCCGGATGCCCAGGCGTTGTTCGAGGAGCTCGCCCGCGCGGCGCTCGCGCGTCTGTCGGCGGGCGATCGCGCCCTCGAGGAGGCGCGCCTGCTCGGCTCGCTGGTGTCGCCGGGCCTGGCGGACCGCGTGTTCAACGTCGAGATCGACAGCCCGGGCGATGTCGTCGAACGGCTGATCGAGACCCGTCTCGAAGGCCCATTCGCCTTCCCGCAACTCGCGGGGCTGAAGCAGCGCACGATCGAGATTCGGGGCAAGGCGGACCGGATCGACGTGTTCGCGGACGGCTCGTTCCGCGTCATTGACTACAAGACCGGCAAGGCGCCGAACAAGGACACGTCGCTCCAGATCGCGGTGTACGCCCACGTCGTGAAGGCGATGCTGGAGGCCCGTGACAGCCGGCCGCACGCGGTCCGGGAGGCGATGTATCTGGCGTTCGGCGATGCCGACAGCTTCAAGAACGCGCTGCGGGGCGCCCCGACGGCGGACGTGGCCGTCAGCGCGCGCGCGTCGGTGTTCGCGGACACCGTCGACCTGATCGAAACCGGCAAGTACCCGGCCCGGCCGAACGAGTTCTCCATCTGCGAGTACTGCGCGTTTGCCGGCTTCTGCCGCAAGGAATACCTGCGAGAGGACGATGGACCAGCCGAGCCTGTTTGACGCGCCCGTCGCGCCTGCGGATCCGCCGGATCAGGCCGTGCGGGACTTCGCCGCCGATCCGGCCAACGACGTGGTGCTCGAGGCGTCGGCCGGCACCGGCAAGACCCGCGTCCTGGCGAATCGATACCTGCGGCTGCTCGAAGCGGAGGTCGATCCCCGGAACATCCTCGCGATCACGTTCACCCGCAAAGCGGCGGCGGAGATGCGCGAGCGCGTGTTGGTGGAACTGCGGCGCCGCGCGGCCGCGGGTCCGCCCGACCACATCCTCTCCCGCATCCTGCGCGACCAGATCTCGGACATCCAGATCTCGACCGTGGACGCGTTCTGTTTCGGGCTGCTCCGCGAGTTTCCGCTCGAGGCCCGCGTCGAGCCGGGCTTCGAGATCGCCGACGAAACCGAGATGGCGCGGTTTGCCGGCGAGGCGATGGAGCTGACGTTCCGGATCGCGCACAGCCTCCTTGTGGCGGACGAGCGCCTCCGCCTGTTGTTCGTCCGCGTGACGCGTCCGGTCCTGCGCACGGTCGTCCAGGAGCTGCTCGATCGCCGGCACGTGGCCCTCCCCGCGGTCGCCTCGTACGTGGCGCGGCTCTCGGGACCGGGGACGAGCGCGGGCGTCGCGGCCGCGTTTCTCGCCAGCCTCCGCGCCGTGATCGACGCGTCTCCCCACCGCGCGGCGCTCCTCGACGATGGCCCGAACCTGCCGGAGTTCGAGCGCCTCCGGCTCGAGCTCACGCGACTCGATGCGCTGCCCGCCGACGACACGGCCCGCGTCCAGCGCCTCAAGGCGAGGCTCGAGGATCACTTCCTGACGAAATCCGGCACGCCGAGGCTTCGCCTCGAGGCGAAGAAGACGGACTTCGGCAGCGCGGAGGCCTACGCGCGCCACGGATTCGCGGTCCGATCGATCGCGCCGGTCATTGACGGGCTGCTGGAGCGCCTCAAGGCCGACATCGACGGACTGCTCGCCCGCGGATTGCAGCGGCTGCTCGTCATCGCCGTCGATCGGTACGATCACTTGCTCGACGAGCACGGGCTGCTCGACTTTGCCGGCATGCTCGCCGGCGCCGTGCGCCTGCTCGAACAGCAGGAGGAGTTCGCGCGCAGCCGGCTGAAGCTGCAGTCCCGCTACCGGCATGTGCTGGTTGACGAGTTTCAGGACACCAGCCGGCTCCAGTGGCGGCTCATCGAGCTGCTCATCGACGCGTGGGCCGAAGGCGAGGGCGTCGCCGATGCGCCGACGTCGGTCTTCGTCGTCGGTGACCGCAAGCAGTCGATCTACCGCTTCCGGCACGCCGAGGTCACCCTGCTCGACGAGGCCGCGCGCAAGATCGGGGCGATCCGCCCCGGGCGCCGGCCGCGACAGGCGATCAACACGAGCTTCCGCGCCGTGCCCGCGCTGCAGGCGTTCGTCAACGCGCTCGCCGGGGAACTCCAGCGCGAGACGCCGCTCGACGAGCGGTTCACCTACCGCGAACAGGATCGATTCCCGGTGTCGCACGGCGAGGGCGCCCTGGCCGCCGATGCCGAGCCCGTCGCGTGGCTCGTGGCCGAGCCCACGATGGCGGCGTGCGCGGCGGCGGTCGCGGCCGAGGCGCGCCGGCTGGTGGGGACCGTCAACGTCAGGCCCGCCGATGGTCCGCCGCGGCTGGCCCGGGCCGACGACATCGCGGTGCTCTTCCGCAGCCGGGCCGGCCATCAGGTCTTCGAGCAGGCGCTCGAAGCGCAGGGCCTGCGGACCTATGTCTACAAGGGCCTGGGCTTCTTCGACGCGCCGGAAGTCCAGGACTTGCAGGCGCTGCTGCGGTTCCTGGCGGAGCCGGACTCGGACCTTCGCGCGGCGGAGTTCCTCCGGTCCCGCTTCGTGAGGATCTCGGATGTCGGCCTGGTGCGTTTGGCGCCGGAATTCGCGGACGCCTTGAACGACTCCGGGAGTCGTTTTCGCGGACCGTCGAAAACGACTCCCGGAGTCGTTTCCCTGGATCCGATCGACCAGGCGCTGCTCGACCGCGCGCGCGCCGACGTCGCCCGCTGGCTGCCGCTCGCCGACCGCATGACGCCGAACGAGCTCGTCGATCTCATCATTCGCGAATCGGCCTACATCTTCGAGGCCGCCGGCCCGCGACTCTCGCAGGCGCGGGAGAACATCAAGAAGGTGCGGAGCCTCTTGCGGCGCGTCGAGAGCCGGGGCTACGCCACGCTCGGACGCCTGGCCGGTTACTTCGAGACCCTGCGGACCGGCGACGAGTCCAACGCGATCATCGACGCCTCGGGCTGCGTGCAGTTGATGACGATCCACGCGGCCAAGGGCCTCGAGGCGCCTATCGTTTTTGTCGTCAACATCCACGTCGGCGGGCGCAGCCGATCCCAGGTGTCGGTGATCGAGCGCGGCGCCGACGGCGCGTCCGAGGTCGCCTTCGGGTCCTCGGCGTCCACGAAACTCGAAGACGAGCGTGACGAAGAGGAATCGCGGAGGCTCTGGTATGTCGCGGTCACGCGCGCGCGCGACCGGCTGTATCTCGCGGGAGAGGTCAACGACAAGAGCCAGCTGAAGCGGAAGCATCGGAGTCTGGCTTCACTCCTGCCGGCGAGTCTGGCGGACCTCTTCCCGCGCGCGTCGGGCGAACGGCATCTCGGTCGGGTCGTCTGGAGCTCGAAGGAGGGCGCGTTCACGCTTGGTGTGTGCCGCGCCGTGGCGGGCGTGACCGCGGCGCCGGAGCCCGCCGAGCGTGAGGACCGCGCGCGCATCGACGTCCGGCCGCTCGCCGTGGCGGGGCGTGTCATCGCCGCGGTGACCGCAGCCGAGTCCGACACGGGCGGCCGCCTGCCCCGCGACGATCGACCCGCCGCCGACCCCGCCGCGCAACTCATCGGCACCCTCGTCCACCGCCTGCTCGCGCGGCGGCTGCCGGCCGGCCTCGACGCCGCCGCCATCGCCCGCCTGCTCGCCGGTTCGTTCCGCGCGGAGGAACTCGTGGACGTGGACGACGCCGGGTTCGTCGCCGCCCGCGCCGCGGACCTCTACGCCAGGCTGCGCAACCGTCCGGACGTCGCCGCCTTGCTCGAGGCGGGGGACTGGCACGTCGAAGTGCCGTTCTCGTTCGCGCCGCCCGATCGGCCGGACCGCGTCGTGCGGGGCGTCATCGACGGCGTGGTCATCTCGGCGGACGGCACGGCCACGGTCGTCGAGTTCAAGACCGGCGCGCCACGGCCGGAGCACGACGCCCAGGCGTCCCTGTATGCCGCCGCCCTCCAGGCGGCCCTCGGCGCCGAAAACGTGGCGTTTAGGCTCGTTTATCCCTGACCGCAGGGGGGAGTGAGATACACTTCGTAGCCGCAGGACTTGAGCCCTGCATTGGGAGTGTGCTTTGTCGCTGACGTGTCCGACGTGCGGAAATGCCGAGACGTTCCTCGTGAAGACGCTGCAGATGCACCTGCTGCGCGTCGCCAATAATCAGCTCCAGCCGCCCCAAGAGGAGGGGAGGCCGGCGCTCGTCGAGGTGCTATGCGACGAGTGCGACAGCAGCGTGGATCTGGAAGGCCTCGATGCCGCGACGCGGCGCGATCTCCTGGCGACGCTCGGCGCGCGCTGAGTCCGGCGGGCTCGGGGCCGGGGTCGAGCCCGATCCGGGGTCGGCGCCCGAGGCCGATCTCGACGCCGATCTCCGCGCTCCCGTCCGTGACGAGATCGCGATCGACTTCGCGCACATGGCGGCGATTGTCGATCGCATGAAAGCCGCCTTTCGCGATTCGGACGGCTAGATTCCGCTTCTCTGTTTGTCATGTCCCTGCACATCGACGTCCTCGGCCGGCTCCACGCGCTGTGGGGTACCTTGGGCCTGCTGACGGGTGCCTCGCTGTTCATCCTCGCGCTCGGGACCCACGCGGCGCTCGACGACCTCGAACTGTCCGGCCCGGCCGGCCAGACCGCCGTCGGCATTTTCGTCGCCTTCGGCAGCGCGCTGTTTTTCGGCGGCTTGGCCGCGCTCGTCGTCGGCCTCGCCCTCGGCCGGCGCGTCCCGGCGGCGCGGATGGGCGCGCTCCTGCTCGCCGTACCGCAGCTCGTGCTCGCGCCGTTCGGCACCGCGCTGGGCGTCTACACGTTCTGGGTGCTCCTCAACGACGAAGCGCGCCGCGCGTTCGGGCGCGCGGTCCCGCGGCACCTCGTGCCCGTGGGCCGGCCGTGACGCCGCCCGACGCGAGTTCCAGGAAGTCGGGGTCCGGCCTCGACCCGAACGTGGCCGCGGCGCTGGCGTACTCCTGCGGACCGATCACGGGTGCGCTGTTTCTCATGGTCGAGAAAAACGATCGCTTCGTGCGGTTTCACGCCGCGCAATCCCTTGTGACGTTTGGGGGGATCGCGCTCCTGCAGGTGGTGATGCGCAGCCTGCCGGTGCTGCACTGGTTCGCCGGAGGCCCGCTGCTGTTCGCCACCGCCGTTCTGTGGGTCGTCCTCATCGTCAAAGCGTTCCGGGGCGAGCGGTACAAGGTGCCCTTCGTCGGCGACTTCGTCGAGCGGCAGGTCAGCCCGCCCGCACGATAGAATCACCAGATGTCATCTCCCACCGAAGCGGCAGTGCTCGACGCGCTGCGCGCGGTCCAGGATCCCGACCTCCACAAGGACATCGTCGCGCTCGGCTTCGTGAAGCAGCTCTCGATCGACGCCGGCCGCGTCGCGTTCACGATCGAGCTGACGACGCCGGCGTGTCCCGTGAAGGACCTCATGCGCGACCAGGCGCATGCCGCCGTGTCGGCGCTCGGCGGCGTCTCCGCGGTAGACATCGTCATGACCGCCAGCGTGCGCGCGGTGCCTCGGCCCGAGCTCGGGAAGGCGCCGGTCGAGGGCGTGAAGAACGTCATCGCGGTCGGCGCCGGCAAGGGCGGTGTGGGCAAGACGACGGTCGCCGTGAACCTGGCGGTCGCGCTCGCCCGCCTCGGCAGCCGCGTGGCGATTATCGACGGCGACATGTACGGCCCCAACGTCCCCATCATGCTGGGGCTGCGCGCCCAGCTCGAGACCGACGGCCAGAAGATCAAGCCCGCCGAACGCTATGGACTGCAGGTGGTGTCGATGGGGTTTCTCACGGGCGACGACGCGCCGGTCATCTGGCGTGGGCCCATGCTCCACGGCGCGATCCAGCAGTTTTTCAGGGACGTGCGCTGGACCGACGTGGACTACCTCATCGTCGACATGCCGCCCGGCACAGGGGACGTTGCACTCAGCCTGAGCCAGTCGGTGCCGGTGGCCGGCGCCGTGGTGGTGACGACGCCTCAGACGGTGGCGCTCGCCGACACACGGCGCGCGGTCATGATGTACCGCAAGCTCAACATCCCGATCCTCGGCGTCATCGAGAACATGAGTCATTTCGCGTGTCCGGAATGCGGCCACGAGAGCGATTTGTTCGGGCGCGGCGGCGGCGAGGCGCTGGCGACCGAGCTCTCCGCGCCCTTCCTCGGCGCGATTCCGCTGCATGAACCCGTGCGACGCGGCGGTGACTCGGGCGTGCCGATCGTCATCGGCGAGCCGGACTCGGCGCCGGCGCGCGCGCTCGTCGCCGCGGCGGAACGCGTCGCGCAGCAAATCTCGATTGCGTCCTACGCGCGGCGCACCATTCCGCTGCAACCAGTCGGTTGAAAGTCCCATTCACGCAGTCGACACTCTCG
Source organism: Acidobacteriota bacterium (assembly GCA_031405995.1). GTDB lineage: Bacteria > Acidobacteriota > Vicinamibacteria > Vicinamibacterales > SCN-69-37 > JANOGJ01. The sequence goes on along the minus strand of JANOGJ010000576.1, from coordinate 2,015 downwards.
AATGGCCTCGCGGTCATTGTCCACGAGTCGCACCGGGTGCCCCTGGTCGCGGTCAACGTGTGGTACCACGTCGGGTCGAAGGACGAGCGACCCGGACAGACCGGCCTCGCGCATTTGTTCGAACACCTGATGTTCGAGGGGGCGCTGCATCAGCCGCACGGCTATTTCGAGCCGCTGCAGCGGGCCGGCGCGGCGCTGAACGGATCGACCAGCGCGGACCGCACGAACTACTGGGAGACCGTGCCGACGAGCGCCCTGCGACGCGCGCTCTGGATGGAAGCCGACCGCATGGGGTGGATGGCGCCGGCGCTGACCGAGGCGCGGTTCCAGACGCAGCGCGGCGTCGTGCTGAACGAGCGCCGGCAGAGCTATGAGAACCGCCCTTACGGCCGCGCGCAGTTCGCGCTGCACCGGGCGCTGTTTTCGCCCGCGCACCCGTACCACTGGCCGACGATTGGACTGACGGCCGATCTCGAACGGGCGACGCTGGATCTGGCGCAGGCGTTTCTCGCGCGGTTCTATCATCCGGCCAACGCCTCGCTGGTCGTGGCGGGTGACGTGACGACGGCCGAGGTCGTGTCCGTCGTCGAGGAGCTCTTTGGCGCCATTCCGGCCGGGCCGGCCGCGCCGCCGGTGCGGTCGCCGGGCGTCACCGCGCGTGCCAGTCGAACCGTGCTCGAGGATCGGGTCGAGTTGCCGCGCCTCTACCTGGCGTGGCCCACGCCGCCACTCTTCGCCGACGGCGACGCCGAGCTGGACCTGGCCGCCGAGGTGCTCTCGACCGGCCGGACCGCGCGGCTCTATCAGCGCCTCATTCACGATCGGCGGATCGCGACGGACGTAACGGCGGCGCAGAGTTCACGGCAAGTGGACAGCACCTTTCAGGTGGTCGCGACGGCGGCGCCCGGCACGTCGCTCGAATCGTTGCGGGTCGCCGTCACGGAGGAAGTGGCCCGGCTCGCCGAGGACGGACCGACCGACGACGAGTTGACGCGCGGGCGGGCGCGGGCCGAGGCCGCGTTTGTCTATCGCATCCAGTCGATCGGCGGATTCGGCGGGCTCGCCGACCAGCTCAACGCCTACTACGCCACGCGGCGGTCGCCCGACTCGTTCGACGCGGATCTCGAGCGTTACACGACCGCGTCGCGGCGGTCGATCCAATCGGCGGTGGCCGCGTGGCTCGATCCCGCGCGTGCCGCCGCGCTGTCGGTGGTGCCGGCTGGCGCGCGGGCGCAGGCCCTGGCCGATTCGTCCGAGGCGGCGGACGACCTGTGACGGCCAACCGGTTCGACATGCCCGACGTCGGGCCCTCCCTGGCGGTCCGGTTTCCTCCGGTCGCGCGGGAGGTGCTCGGCAACGGCCTTAGCGTCTGTGCGATCGCGCAGTCCGTCCATCCGGTGGTGAGCGCGGCGATGGTCGTCCTCGCGGGATCGGCCGACGATCCTGCCGGTCGGCCCGGCCTGACGAGCCTCCTCGGCGATCTGCTCGACGAGGGCGCCGCCGGCCGCGACGCCATCGGTCTGTCGGACGCGCTCGCGCGGCTTGGCAGCCGGCTCACGGTGGACGTCGGTCCGGACGCCATGGCGATCTCGATTCAATCGCTCGCCCGGCACTTCGAGGAGACGCTGGCGATCGTCGCGGATATCGTGCGGCGGCCGCACCTGGCCGAGGCCGACTTCGAGCGCGTGCGGGACCTGACGCGGAATCGTCTGCGTCAGTTGAGGCAGTCGCCCGGCACCGTGGCTGATCGCGCGTTCACCGCCGAAGTCTATGGCGCCCATCCGTACGGACACGGCGGGTTGGGCACGACGCGTGCGCTCGAGGCGTTCACGCTCGATGAACTCCGGTCGGCCTGGGAGCGCGTGATCGTGCCGTCGCGATCGACGCTGGTCGTGGCCGGCGATGTGACGCCGGACGCCGTGATGCGCGCGGCGACGGCGCTGTTCGGATCGTGGACGGGAAACGAGGTCGGGGCTCGTTTCGCGGCGGGGGATCGAGCGCAGCGAAACGAGCCC
>JANOGJ010000184.1:0-2348 GCA_031405995.1 Acidobacteriota bacterium | reverse complement strand
GTCGCGGAGCCGGCCAGGATCGTCATGCAGCACGTGCGCGATGACTTCCGCGGTACTCCGTCCATCGAACGGTCGTCGCCCGGCGACCATCTCGTAGACGATGCAGCCGAGCGCGAAAATATCGGTGCGGCGATCCACGGGCTGCCCGGCGGCCTGCTCGGGCGACATGTAGCCCACCGTGCCCATCACCACGCCCGCGACCGTGCCCAGGATCGTCGGCGAATTGGCGCTCAGCGCGTCCGCGCCCGGGTCGGTCAACTTCGCCAGACCGAAGTCGAGCACCTTGGCGCGGCCGTCGTCGGTGACGATGACGTTCTCGGGCTTGATGTCACGGTGCACGATGCCGGCGCGATGCGCGGCGGCGAGCGCATCGGCGATGCCCGCGGCCATCGTCAGCCAGTCGCGAATCGGCGTCGAGCGTCGTGACGTGACGACCTCCCGCAGCGAAGCGCCAGAGAGGTACTCCTGCACCAGGTAGTGCGTCGTGCCTTCGAGGCCGACGTCATAGAGGACGGCGATGTTGGGATGATTCAGCGCGGCGGCCGCGCGCGCCTCCTGCTCGAACCGCATGAGCCGGTCAGCGTCGGCGGCGAACGTGTCGGGCAGAATCTTGATCGCGACGTCCCGGCCGAGCCGCGAGTCGCGCGCCTTGTAGACCTCGCCCATGCCACCGGCGCCGAGAGGGGCGACGATCTCGTAGGAGCCGAGGCGAGTACCTGGAGCAAGGGACATCGGAAGCGCGGGCATCATACCGCGGCCGACGCGCGAAGGGCCGGCGCGCGAACTTCCGGCTCGCGGCGGCCGGCCGTTCAGTCCCAGACTGACCGAACGCCCGCGAAGTCTCGAATTCGGCTGTCCTTGGTGATGAGCGAGGCCGACTCGAGAACTGCCGTGGCGACGATGAGCCGATCGGCAGGATCGCCAGGGAAGGTCGCTGGAAGGTCGGCGGCCTTGACGGCAACGGCCGGTGTCAGCGGAAGCAGCTCGACTCGAGGCCGCGCGAGGGCCTCGTTGAGCCAGTCGAGGGTCGGGCGATCGAGGGTGATCCGGCCTCGAGCGGCGTGGGTCGCCACCTCGAGGCAGCAAATCGCGGGTATTCCGATCGTTCTGGCGCGCGCGATCTCACGCTGGGCGAGTTTGCCAAGCCGAGCGGACTCATTCACCCACCACAGCCAGACGTGCGTGTCGAGCACGATCACCGGTCGGCGTCCCAGTCGCCGAGGATCGGCGCGACAATGTCGCCGTGAAACGTGACGCTGCCCCGCAGCGATCGCGATCCCTGAGAGCGCACGGGAACAATCTCGGCCACGGGCCGGCCGCGCTTGGTCACGACATACACGTCACCGGTCTCAGCCACTCGGTCCAGCAGCGCGAGGCACTCGGCTTTGAATCGCCCGGCCGGAATCGTCCGCTTCTTCATGGTCATTATGATATGACCATGCGCCAATGACGTCAATTCGCACCCTCGCACCGCTCCCAGCCGGGCCGGCAAGGTCCCGATCATCGCCGCGTCTCGCCCAGCTCCATGAGCCAGATGTCGGAATCGAAGACGGTATGTTCCATCACGAGCGTGCGTCCGTCCCGGCTGAGCCGGTAGATATCTCCAGGGGCACCGGTGCGCAGCCGGCGCGGTGGCCCACCGGCCAGATCCACCAGCAGGAGCGCGCCGGCGCTGCTCACGAGCAGCCGTCGGGAATCCGGCAGGAAGGCCGCGAAGCTGCTGGAGGCGGGCACCGGCAGATGGAGCTTGCGCAGAGTCTTGGCAGTGAAATCCCAGACGGCTGGAACGGCGGTTAAGGGATCCGGGTAGTAGCTTCCCGAAATCAGGGTGCCGGACGAGGCCCACGACTGCACATCGAGCAGGCCGGCGTCCGCCACGTCCTTCATCAGTTCAACGGAGGGCAGGCTGTTCAGCCGCGAGGGGTCGAGGCGCCACACCGTCCGGGTCGAGATCGACGACACGATGCCGTTCTTCCCGTCCGGGGCCCACACCATCGATCCGGAGTCCTTGCCCATGTTCGTCAGCTGACGGAGGTTGGACCCATCGACCTGGATGGCCCAGGTTTCCCACCTGCCCGCGCGCGTGGAATAGAACGAGAGCGTCTTGCCATCGGGCGACCACAAGGCTCCCCGATCCTTGAACCCATCGTCCATCAGCCTGCGCGTTTCGCTGCCATCGGATCGCAATAACACGAGGTCTTCGTGCGCGCCGCGATGGGTGCAGGCCAGCCAGACCCCGTCGGGCGACGGATCGCACTGGTCGAAGGCCTGGTTGCGGATGGTGGCGCGCGTGGTCATGCGATCAGGCGCCGACGCGTCGAAGTTGAGGACGCTGATGTCGGTGGTGG
>JANOGJ010000155.1:0-1593 GCA_031405995.1 Acidobacteriota bacterium | reverse complement strand
TGCGACACCAGCGGACTCAGCGCGAACGCGCCCATGCCGCCGGTGTTCGGTCCCAGGTCGTCGTCGCCGAGCCGCTTGTGATCCTGCGCCGTGCCGATCGGGATCGCGGTCGTGCCGTCGGCCAACACAAAGAAAGATACTTCCGGACCGGTAAGGCACTCCTCGATCACGAGTCGTGACCCGGCGTCGCCGAACTGTCGATCGACGAGGGCGGCCCGCACCGCGCGCTCGGCTGACGCGCGGTCCTCGGCGATGACCACGCCCTTCCCCGCCGCGAGCCCGTCCGCCTTCACGACCACCGGAAATCCGAATGTCGCTCCCGAGACCGCCTCGAGCGCGTCGTCCAGCGCGTGACACACGGCGAAGCGCGCGGTCGGCACGCCGTGGCGCGCCATGAAGTTTTTGGCGAACGCCTTGGAGCACTCGAGCGCGGCGCCCGCGCGAACCGGGCCGACGATCGGCCGGCCAGCCTGATCGAACAAATCGACGACGCCGGTGTCCAAAGGACCTTCAGGACCCACGACCGTAAGATCGACGTCCTCTCGGACGGCGAGGGCGAGCATCTCGGCCGGTGAGGCGAGGTCGACGGGCGCCGTCGGTCCCACCTGCGCGCAGCCCGGATTGCCTGGCGCGGTGACGACCTCGACGACGCCGGGATCGCGGGCCAATCGCCAGGAAATCGCGTGTTCCCGGCCGCCGCCGCCGATCACGAGGACCCGCATGGGGGGAATTCTATCCGCCGTGCTAGGCTACCGTGTTGCCCTCACTCCGGCCGGCCGGACAGGGCGGATTCTCGCGGGTTAGGGGGTGTCGAGCTTTGGCGGAAGTGAAGATTCAGGAAGGCGAGTCGATCGAGAGTGCCCTCCGGCGGTTCAAGCGTAAGGTCCAGCAGGAGGACATCATCAAGGACATCAAGAAGCACTCCTTCTACTTGAAGCCCGGCGACAAACGCCGCGCCAAACAGGCCCTCGCGCGCAAGCGCTCGCGCAAGAAGCAGCGGCGCGAAACCACCTAGGATTCGGCACCCGGACCGACCGGTCACCGGCGGTCCGGGTCTTGTGAAGACGGGCCGGCAGCACATAGACTTAGGGCTCTTTTTAGGACGCGTTTCGGGCCGCCACCGGCGGCCCCGCAAGGAGTCGGACATGCAGATCGAGGAACGAGTCGTCAACGACGTGACGATTCTCGACCTGAAGGGCAAGATCACGCTGGGCGAGGGCGACGAAGCGCTCAAAGACAAGATCAATTCGCTCATCCATCAGAATCGGAAGCGCATCCTCCTGAATCTCGCGGAGGTGCCGTACATCGACAGCGCAGGCCTCGGGGAAATCGTCCGCACGTACACGACGGTGAGCCGGCAGGGCGGCCAGTTGAAACTGGTGAACCTGACGAAGCGCATCACGGACCTGCTGATGATCACGAAGCTCCTGACGGTCTTCGAGACGTTCGAATCCGAGCGGGACGCGTTGCAGAGCTACACGTAAGGAAGCCAGGAAGGGGCAGCCGCCGCCCCGGTCATGGCGCTCGCGTCACAGCTCGTCCGTTCGCTCCGGCCTCGCCAGTGGACGAAGAACCTCCTGGTTTTCGCAGGGC
>JANOGJ010000153.1:0-5659 GCA_031405995.1 Acidobacteriota bacterium | reverse complement strand
GGTCCTCCTCGCCGAGGTCGCGCAGCTCCTTGATCGGCAGGTGCCGGTAGAGGGCGTTGTCGTCGAACGTCATCTTGGCGTCGAGCGCGATGAGGTCGCCTGACGCCGTGACCACGAGAGGGTTGATCTCGATGAGCGACGCGTCGGTGGCCACGAATGCCTGGTAGACGGCCGTCATCATTGCCACGGCCTTCGCCACCTGAGGGCCTTTGAGGCCCAGCGCGAACGCGAGTTGTCGCGCCTGGTACGCCTGCAGACCGAGCGCGGGGTCGAGGAACGCCTTGAAGATCCGGTCGGGCGTCTCCTCCGCGACCTTCTCGATCTCGACGCCGCCCTCCGGGCTCACCATCAGCACCGGCTTGCGCGTCGATCGATCAATGACGAGCCCGAGGTACAGCTCCCGGGCAATCTGCAGACCCTCCTCGACCAGCACGCGCCCGACGACGCGGCCTTCGGGACCGGTCTGGTGCGTCACCAGCCGCATGCCAAGGATCTTCGCGGCAGCGGCGTGGGCCTCGTCAGGGTTCTTGACGACGTTGACGCCGCCGCCCTTGCCTCTGCCGCCCGCGTGGATCTGCGCCTTGACGACGACCGTGCCGCCGCCGAGCGATTCCGCGGTCCGACGGGCCTCATCGGCCGTGAGCGCGACCGCGCCACGCGGCACGGGCACGCTGAACTGGCGGAGGATGTCCTTGCCCTGGTATTCGTGGATCTTCATGCGGCGCGAGAGTGTATCAGACGGCCTAGACGCCGATGACGGTGGTCAGTTCCTTGACGGCCGCGGCCGACTTCATCAGCGCCGTCTGCTCGTCGGCCGTGAGCGTGATCTCGATGATCCGTTCGGCGCCGCCCTTGCCGAGCTTGACCGGCACCCCGAGGAACTGGTCGCGGACGCCGTATTCGCCGGTGAGGTAGACCGAGCACGGCAGGATCTGCTTCTTGTCCTTCAGGATAGCCTCGACCATCTCGGCAGCGGCCGCGCCTGGCGCGTACCAGGCGCTCGTGCCGACGAGCTTGGTGATCTCCGCGCCGCCGTTGGCCGTCCGGGCGCAGATCTCGTCGAGCTTCGCCTGCGTCATGAGGCCCATCTTGACGATCTCGGTGAGCGGGATGCCGGCAACGGTCGAGTACCTCGGCAGCGGCACCATGGTGTCGCCGTGGCCGCCCAGCACGAACGCGTGGACGTTCTCGACCGAGACGTCGAGCGCCATGGCGATAAAGGTGCGCATCCGGGCCGAGTCGAGGACGCCGGCCATCCCGACGACCCGCTCGCGCGGGAACCCGCTCAACCGGTAGACCGCCTGGCACATGGCATCGAGCGGGTTGGCGACCGGCACGATGATGCACTTGGGCGAGTATTTGACGACCTGCTCGGTCACCGACTGCATGATCTTGTAGTTGGTCTGCAGCAGATCGTCGCGGCTCATGCCCGGCTTGCGGGGCACGCCGGACGTGATGACCACGACATCGGAGTCGGCGCTGGCCGCGTAGTCCGACGTGCCCACCAACCGCGTATCTGACCCGTCGATCGGGCAGGCCTGAAAGATGTCGAGCGCGATGCCCTGGGCCTTCTCGGCGGCGATGTCAACGATCACGACATCTGCCAGTTCCTTGACGGCGATGGCCCGGGCGACAGTCGCCCCAACGTTACCCGCGCCACCGACGACCGTAACTTTGCGGTTCATTCGTGTGCCCTCATGCCGGGTCTAAAGACCCGGCCTCCATTTTTTGGATCACCACGCTCGCGAACTCGGACGTCTTGAGCTCGGTCGACCCTGGAATCAGCCGGGCGAGGTCGTAGGTGACCTGCTTGGCGTCGATGGCGCGCTCGAGCGACTGGACGATGAGGTCGGCGGCCTCGGCCCAGCCGAGAAACCGGAACATCATCTCGCCCGAGAGAATGACGGACCCGGGATTGACCTTGTCCAGGTTGGCGTACTTCGGCGCGGTGCCGTGAGTCGCCTCGAACACGGCGTGGCCGGTCTCGTAGTTGATGTTGCCGCCGGGCGCGATGCCGATGCCGCCGACCTGCGCGGCCAGCGCGTCCGAAATGTAGTCGCCATTCAGGTTCGGCGTGGCGATGACGTCGTACTCCGAGGGCCGGGTGAGGATTTGCTGCAGGAACGCGTCGGCAATGACGTCCTTGATGACGAGTCCGCCCGGCAGCTTCGACCACGGCCCGCCGTCGAACTCGACCGCGCCAAACTCGCGCCGGGCCAGTTCATACCCCCAGTCGCGAAACGCGCCCTCGGTGAACTTCATGATGTTGCCCTTGTGGACCAGGGTGAGGCTCTTCCGGCCGTTGGCGATCGCGTATTTGATCGCCGCCCGTATGAGGCGCTCGCTGCCCTCCCTCGAGATCGGTTTGATGCCAATGCCCGATGTCTCGGGGAAGCGGATCTTTTTGTAGAGCGCCGGGAAGTTGGACTTGAAGACGTCCCTGAACTGGGCGACTTCAGGCGTGCCCTCGCGGAACTCGATACCCGCGTAGATGTCCTCGGTGTTCTCCCTGAAGATCACCATGTTCACGAGATCCGGGCGCTTGACCGGCGTCTCCATGCCCTTGAAGTAGCGCACGGGCCGGAGGCAGACGTAGAGATCCAGCTCCTGCCGCAGCGCGACGTTGAGCGATCGGATGCCGCCGCCCACGGGAGTCGTGAGCGGCCCCTTGATACCCACGCGGTATTGCCGGAACGCGGCGAGCGTCTCGTCGGGTAGCCAGTTCCCGGTTCGCAGATGCGCCTTCTCACCGGCCAGCACCTCGAGCCACTCGATCTTGCGGTCGCCACCGTACGCCTTCGCTACGGCCGCGTCGAACACGCGAACACTGGCACGCCAAATATCCGGTCCGGTGCCGTCGCCCTCGATGAATGGGATCGTCGTGCTCGTCACTTTAGGTCACGCCCCTGATGTTCCGTCGCGAGTTCTTCACAGAATCTGTGGAAAAGTTTGTGGAAAACTCCGAGCCGACGGGACAAACCCCGCGACTTCATTGCCGGCCGAGCGACTTGCACCAACATGGTGCGAGTCGACGCCCGACATTATACCTGTGGAGATCAGATCCGGCGGGCTGAAGCCCGCCGGCTACTTAATCGATACGCGGATGGTGGTCGACGTCGCGCGCTCCGTCAGTTCGACCGCATCGGCATCCACGCGGCCGATGACGAACCGATCGAGCGTGTCTCCGGGCTTCACGATGCTGACGTTCCCGGCGAACGCGAAGACCGCGCGGCGTGTGACGCCGTTTGCGCCGGTATCCGTGAGAATCGCGACGAGTTGCGGCATCGGCGGCGGCGCGACGACCGGCTCCGGCACGACCGGCTCCGTTATCGCGGGCGGCGGTGCCGGCCTCCCGCGGAATCGGAACGGATCGCGGCTTGGCGCGACGAATCGGCCGTCCAGCGCCAGGCGCTCGCGCAAATGGTGGACCTGCGCGTTCACGTCAGCCACAAGCGGTGACACTTGGGTCGCGTCTGCCGCAGCGCGGGGCGATGCGGGCGCGTCCCCCGCCATGACCCACTACGCAAGCAGGAGCACGCCACCGAGAAGATGGGCGACGGACAAGCGCGGCATGAAGTATGTCCCCGTGAAGATCGTAGCACGCCGGGCACATTACGTTCTCGCCGTGCTAATATTTGCCGTGCCCGTTGTTTTCCCATCTGGGCTGCCTGATTCCGTTCGCTCCAGTCGCGTTGTCGCCGTCATTCCCTCTCGGTTCCGCTCCACACGACTTCCCGGCAAGCCCCTCGCGCTCATCGGCGGCAAGCCGATGGTCGAGCACGTCTACGCGCGAACCGTTGAAGCCCGGACCGTGAACGCCGTGCTCGTGGCCACCGACGACGACCGCGTGGCCAGTGTGGTCGACGGATTCGGCGGCACCGCCGTCATGACCCGCGCCGACCACGAGACGGGAACCGATCGGCTCGCCGAGGTCGCCGCCCACCTCACCGGCCAGCTCGTCGTCAACGTCCAGGGCGATGAGCCGCTCATCACCGCCGAGGCGATCGACGCCTGCGTCTCCCTGCTCCTCGATCACCCGGACGACGTCATGGGCACGCTACGGCGGCGCACGACCGACCCGGCCGACCTGGCGAACCCGGCGGTGGTCAAGCTCGTGGCGGACCGCGACGGATACGCCCTCTATTTCACCCGCAGCCCCATCCCCTACCTCAGGCCCGGGCACGAGGCGCCGGCCTTCTGGCGCCACATGGGCCTGTACGTGTATCGGCGCGAATTCCTCCTGGCATTGGCGGGGCTCCCTTCGACGCCGCTCGAGCGAGCCGAAGGCCTCGAACAGCTCCGCGCACTCGAACACGGCTACCGGATTCGCACCGTTGAGACGACGGCCGACACAATCGGCGTCGACACCCCAGAGGACTTGGAACGGGTCCGCCGGCTCGTCGAAGCCGTCGCCCGAACCTGAACCACACCTATGGCCCAGACCATCCGACAGCGACCAGTGAAGTACATCTTCGTGACCGGCGGGGTCGTCTCGTCCCTTGGCAAGGGACTCGCCGCGGCCTCCATCGGCTGCCTGCTCGAGGGTCACGGCTACAAAGTCGCCCTCCAGAAATTCGATCCCTACATCAACGTCGACCCGGGCACGATGAGCCCCTACCAGCACGGCGAGGTCTACGTCACCGACGACGGGGCCGAGACCGACCTGGACCTCGGCCACTACGAACGCTTCACCAGCATGGTCGCGACGCGCGACAACAACTGGACGACGGGGAAGATCTACCTCTCGGTCATCCAGAAGGAACGGCGCGGCGAGTACCTGGGCCGGACGGTCCAAGTCATTCCCCACATTACTAATGAGATCAAGGACAGCATTCGGGCGGCCGCCCAAGATGTCGACGTCCTGCTCGTTGAGATCGGCGGCACGGTCGGCGACATCGAGAGCCTGCCGTTCCTCGAAGCCATCCGCCAGTTCCGCCAGGACGTCGGCCGCGAGAACACGCTCTATATCCACCTGACGCTCGTGCCCTACATCGGCTCGGCCGGTGAGCTCAAGACCAAGCCCACCCAGCACAGCGTCCGAGACCTGAGGTCGATCGGCATTCAGCCGGACGTCCTCCTGTGCCGGACGGACCGCGCGCTCGACGCCGACATGAAGCGCAAGATCTCGCTCTTCTGCGACGTGCCTGAGGAAGCCGTGATCACGGCCCGCGACGTCGCGAGCATCTACGAAGTCCCGCTCAACCTCGCTGAGCAGGGGCTCGACGGCATCTTGCTGAACCGCTTGAGCTTGCCGTCCACCGAAGCCCGCATGGAGGATTGGCGCGACTTGCTCGGGCGCATCCGTGACCCGAAGGACGAACTCACCATCCACTTCGTCGGCAAGTACGTCGAATACGAGGACTCCTACAAGAGCATCAACGAGGCGCTCTACCATGGCGGGTTCCGTCACCGGTTGAAGGTCAAGCTGCAGTACGTCGAGGCCGAGGCGCTCGAGCAGCAAGACGGCCTCCGGCTGCTCGACAACTCCTCCGGCATCCTCGTCGCCCCAGGATTCGGGGACCGCGGGAGCCGCGGGATGATGGCCGCCGCCGAGTTCGCCAGGACGCGCAAGGTTCCCTACCTTGGCATCTGCTACGGGTTCCAGTGGGCAGTCGTCGAATACGCCCGGAACGTGGCGGGCCTGGCCGGCGCTGACTCC